>CAZHIL010000033.1:0-8150 GCA_964532985.1 uncultured Albidovulum sp.
GAGACAAAAATTCTTTCCTCCATGGGGATTGCCGATCCATACAACAGTACACAAATATACGTTTAATCCTTACCATGTTACAAAAATGAATCAATTACCTGCAAATAAACAATCAACTCCTCGTGGGAATGGTAACCTAAAGTCCGAAACCAGCAAACCCAACAACGGTCTGAAAAAAATCCTGAGGTTATTTGCGGGCCCTTCCCAAGGGGAAGAAAATGGTAATGGGGATGATGACGATATACCATTATCCGGTAACCATGACCATAATAACCTAGAAGGTTCACTGACGAAGGAGGGAACAGTAGAAGATGTTGCGGTTCCCAAGGCGGATGTTGTGGCGGTATCTGACAGCATATCCCTTTCAGAACTCGTTGAGGTTTTCAAGGAAAGTGAAAGAACAAGGGTTCCGGTTTTTCATGAAACTCCTGACAATCCCCTGGGTTTCGTGCACCTGAAGGATATTGCACTCAAATATGGTTTCAATGGCAACGCCAGAAAGAAATTTCGCATCAGGGATGATTTAAGGGATCTCCTCTTCGTTCCTCCCTCAATGCCGATCAACGAACTTCGGGTAAAGATGCAGAATGACCATTGTCATATGGCACTTGTCATAGATGAATATGGGGGTGTGGATGGTCTGGTTACCATTGAGGACCTGTTGGAACACCATTTTGGAGAAATCATTGACGAGCACGATACCGAGGAAGAGAATGCCCAGGGTATCATGGAAATTGACAAAAACCTCTACCATTGTCCTGCCAAGACTCCTCTTCAGGAACTGGATGAATTGCTCAATTCGGATCTGACCAATAACCTTGACGAGGAAGTTGATACCCTAGGAGGATGGGTTTCCACAAAAATCAACCGAATCCCCAATCAGGATGAAGTGATCACATTTGAAGATTTGGGGCTGGTAATAAAAATCCTGAAGGGTGACAACAGAAAAATGGATCTGCTGGAAGTAAAGGTGGTTGAGGAATCCGAGTAACATTCGGAATTTTGCTACTCACTCCAACTTGGAAAAAAAGACATTAAATCAGGAATCAACCTAAACAGGGACGTTATGATTTTAGCCTTTCGTCCTTTCTTTTCCTTATTTGCAGGTCTTATTGCTTCCTTGGGTAATGCACCTGCATCCATACCTTTGATTACCCTTGTAGGAGCAGGTATTGCGGTATACTTGTCCTTTCGTGAAACCAGTTTCACATCCACCTTCAGGGTAGGTTTCCTCTTTGGTGCAGGATATTTTATCCTCACCCTTTCCTGGCTGATTTATCCATTCCTTGTTGACCCTGATGAAACCAGATGGATGGCCCCTTTTGCCCCGCTTCTTACCGCACTCGGTCTATCCCTGTTTTGGGGACTTGCTTTTGGAATGCCTACTCTGTTGACTGATAACTCCAGAGACAGAATGCTGGTATTGTTGATTGGTTGGATTGCCCTTGAATTGCTGCGGGAACATCTGTTTACGGGTTTCCCCTGGGGCATGTTTGCCTATACGCTTGATGGGACACCAATCATGCAAGTAACCTCCCTCATTGGTGCCAACGGCCTTACAGCTCTCCTTATCGGTCTGGTGATCGTACCGTTTCTCGGTAAGAATTTATGGCATGGTGTGGGTGTTTCGGTGGGACTATTAGCCTTGGTCTGGATCTGGGGATCATATCGAATTCCACCCGAGATTGAATTCACTCGCTCTGATGAAACGATCAGAATCATTCAGCCCAACATACCCCAGAATGAAAAATGGGATCCAATGCTTCAAAGTGCAAATATCAATCTGTTGTTGGAACTCAGCAACAGGTTTAGTGAGAAGGAGATTGATCTCCTGCTGTGGCCAGAAACCGCAATTACGGTCTTTGTCGATGAGGAGGATATGGCCCTAATCTCCTCAAAGGTGAACAATATTCCCTTCCTTGCAGGTTTCAGGCGCTTGGCTGACAACAGGATGTACAACAGCCTGATGGCACTCGACGACCATGGTGAATTGGAACAGGTCTATGATAAACAGCATTTGGTACCCTTTGGGGAATTTATTCCATTTGAGGGCATGGTGAAATGGATTCAGGGCTCAGGCTTGGCGAATGATGAAATATGGGATTTTTCCGAGGGATCCGGTTCAGAATTCCTCAACCTTCCCGTTCTGGGTATGGCAAGGGCACTTATATGTTATGAAGCCATTTTTCCAAACGAGGTCAGAACCGGAGAAAGGCCAGATACCCTTCTCCAGATTACCAATGATGCCTGGATCGGCAATTCATGGGGCCCCAGACAACATTTTGTCATTGCCAAAGTCAGGGCAATAGAACTTGGTTTGCCCTTGATCAGGGTTTCAAACAACGGTATTTCGGCTGTCACGGATGGCTATGGTCAACCCATACAAATGCTTGACGTTGGCGTAAGAGGGATACTGGATGCCAACATCCCCATCACACTCCCACCAACCTTTTATTCCAGGGTTGGAGATTGGCCCTTGGTGATTGTCTTATTTTTGTCAGCGATGTTCTTGTTAATCAGGTCAAAAACAATTACCAATATTCATTGAAAAAAACTGAGTATTTTTGAAAATCAGTTTGCAGTTTTGGAAATATAGATACATTCGAAACCCAGGGAGTTGTTATGTCAATAAACAAGGGGATATTTACATCTGAATCGGTGTCACGTGGCCATCCTGATAAAGTATGTGACCAGATTTCGGATGCCATTCTCGATGCCTTTTTACATGAAGAACCCGAAGCCCGATTGGGGTGTGAAACCCTAGTCTCCAAGAATACCGTTATTGTAGCAGGTGAATACAGAGGACCCAAAAGCGTATGGAACTCTCTTGAAGACATAGCTCGCAAATGTGTTAAGGACATTGGCTACGAACAGGATGATTTTCACTGGAATACCTTTGGGTTTCAAAATTTCATGCATGGTCAATCGGCTGATATTGCCAAGGGTGTTGATGCCTCAAAGGGCAAGGACGAGGGTGCTGGTGACCAAGGCCTCATGTTCGGATATGCCGTCAACGAGGCTCCGGAATACATGCCTGCTCCACTTTACTATGCACACAGAATTTTGCAAGGCATCGAAGAATTCAGAAAAAAGGACAAAACCAACGGAAGCAAACTTGGACCTGATGCCAAATCACAGGTCACCCTGCGCTTTGATGAAGGTAAGCCGGTAGGGCTGGAGAGGGTTGTTATTTCTTCACAACACATTGCCGGGCTGGATTCCGGGGATGTAAAGGACGTAGTCAAGCCCATAGCCTCTGCATTGCTACCTGCAGATTGGGTAGCCAACTTGCCTGATGAAGAATGGCTGGTCAATCCGACGGGTATTTTTGTCAAGGGAGGTCCTGCTGCCGATTGTGGCTTGACCGGTCGTAAAATTATTGTTGATACCTATGGTGGTGCTGCTCCACATGGCGGTGGGGCCTTTTCAGGCAAGGATCCGACAAAAGTTGATAGATCGGCAACTTATGCAGCAAGATATTTGGCCAAAAACGTTGTTGCTGCCGGTCTGGCAGACAAATGCCTGATTCAAATTTCTTATGCCATTGGCAAACCGGAACCAACCTCGCTATTCCTTGATACCTTTGGAACGGAAAAATTCTCTCCGGATAAAATTGAACAACGATTGCTAGAAGTGATTGGTGATAAAATGAATGGACTGATTCCAAGGGGTATCAGGGAACATTTGAAACTCAATACGCCCATTTATCAGGTTACCGCTGCCTTTGGTCATTTTGGTCGAACCCCTAGTGGAAATGGTGATTTCACTTGGGAGAATACTGATCTCGTTAATGATTTATCCATGTAAACAAGGTCAAGTTACATAATTCTCAAGGTGAAAAAAGCAGGGATTACCGACAACAAGCCAAGCCATAACTTTTATGGCAAGCGTCTGGGAAGAAAACTCCGAAACAGGCAAAGGGAATATCTTGAGGTTGATCTCAAGCAGCGCAATATCTTGAATTTTCTGGGAGAAACTCCGGAAGGTGCCAAGCAATTGGATTTGGCCAAGGCATTCCCTGGAAAGTCTTCGGTATGGCTGGAAATTGGTTTCGGTTCAGGTGAACACCTGATACACCAAGCCAAGGCAAATCCAGATGTTGGCTTGATCGGTTGTGAGGTTTATCTCAATGGTATGGCTTCACTGCTCAGTAAGTTGCGTGAAGAAGACTTGGACAACATCTTGCTGTATCAGGATGATATCAGGTCATTATTTCCTTACTTCACTAATCAAGCGATTGAACGAGTCTTTGTCCTTTATCCCGATCCCTGGCCCAAGAAAAAACACCATAGAAGGAGATTTGTAACTCCCGAACATCTGGTTCCATTGGCAAGGATAATGAAACCTGGTGCTCAATTGAGAATAGCCACTGATATTTCTGATTACACCCGTCAGGCTGTAGAACAGCTAAATCTGAATCCTCATTTTGAATGGGAAGCTGAAGCCCCTTCTGATTGGAAACTTCCATGGAAAGATTGGCAATCAACCCGTTATGAGAAAAAAGCACTTCTAAATAACAGGGTACCTATTTACCTGACCTTCCGAAGGGTTTAACAATTCCCTAAACTACGTTTGATAATCAAGGAAATTCTTATGACCCTAAAGGTATTGTAAAAAGGGTAATGAGAATATTTTGGAAATCCCTTATGAGGCTTAAATCTTGACCTAGTTTACCTATTTTGTATTATTGAAACAGCCTATATAGCCTATGGTTTGATATAGAAGAAAGTAAATGGTGTTGGAATTTGATCAGGACGGGCTGAAGGAGTTCGTTGCAATGGGTGATAAATCACCCCCACCGGTGTTTGCCGGACGCAAGGATATACTTCAGGATATAGAAGCAGCGGCTGTACGTTCGTGGAAGGGTTCTGATGCCTTGAATCATGGCAATCCGGGTGAAACACGTGTTATTCAAGGCGCCCCCGGAGCGGGCAAGAGCTCACTGGTTTCCCAGCTGGCAAAGGGGTTACAGGAAAAAATGGTTGCCACGGAAGAAACTGCCCTTGTTCCCTTACCTCGAATTGTGATCCTTAGCCCTGGCATGGTTGTCAACGACCTTCCCGGAGTGCTTACTATCATGGCTGGAGCTGCAGGATTGAGCTCGGGGATTTGGCATAAAATCCATGCCAAAATACGGGCTGGTGCAACGGTTGGGGCGGTAAGCATCGCAACCGAGTTGGGGCTTCCACCAGAAAGCAAGATTCCTCAACACCTAAGTGGGTTGACAAATATGTTCCCACCAAAAAAATGGAAGGCACCAGTGATTCTGGCTATTGATGAAGCACAAAGTTTCAGGGGTGGCCCGGAAACTGCCCATGCATTGTTTCTGAAGGATATACACAATAGCACCATGGGGCTCCCAGTTTTGTTAGTACTGGCTGGCCTTGGAGATACAGCTGCAAGGGCAGGGGAAATGGACCTGACCCGGGGTAAAATAATCCATGAAATCGGTGGGCTTGCACCAGACGAAGTGGGGGCATTCATGCTTGATTTCTGCCGCAAATTCGGGATAGATCACTTGGGTCATGGAGAAAGACTTGTAGAGTTGGCGGCTCCATGTGAAGGATGGCCACGACATTTGCATTTTTGTTTGCAAGCCTTGGGGAAGGAAGTCTTGAAATTTGATGGCGATCTTGCCAAGGTATCCTGGGAAACCATTATGTCCAATGCAAAGGACAGTCGCTTCCGCTACTATCAAGGGCAACAGTCACAAGAAATGAAAATCGCAGCCTCGTTGGTGGGTAAGGTACTTTGTGAACTCAGAACCGAAGATAAGTTGCACAATGTAATTAACATGGTGTCCCTACATGCAGGCAAGAAAAGTGGTGTCGAATGGCAACTGCCCGAGGGTATGAATGCTCAATCTTTCACCGATCACCTTATCCATCAGGGTGCATTGCAAGAAAAGACGGATAATACCATTAGTTTCTCCATACCTTCCTTTCGTTCATATCTCATTCAAAATGGGGGGCTTGAAGTACCGTCTCCTACAGATGATGAAATAGAAATGGCCCGTAATAACTTATGGAATCACAGCGAAGCACTCAAGCTCTGGCAGGATAAGAATTCTACCTTGACCAATGCCCGGGCTTCTATCGAACACATGCTTGATGAACAAAGGAAGAAATTGGAGAATACCGGGTTTCTATCTTTCAAAAAGAAATGGGAACTCCAACATGATGTGGTAAAAGTTGAGGAACAGTTGGCTAATATCATTGAACAGCAGGAGAAACTGCCGCCACCACCTTTGCCACCGAGTCCAGAAACACTAAGAATAGCCGGTTATCATACCAATACTGAAGTGAACATGAAGACGGCCAAGAAGGATGTCAAAGACATGGTTGAAAATGGGATATTTTTTCCGTGCCTCCAGCATTCGACACCTGAAAGTAAACCACCTGGATTACCGAATTTACCCCTGTTGTTTGTAGTATCCTCAGCATCTCAAGTGATGCCTACTGACAGTTATGTTCGTAAACATCATTATTTTGTCATCTGGGATGGCAACAAACCAGACAATTTAAGGACACTAAAGACAGCTTTCCCCGAGCTAAAAATGGTTGTAGAACCCAGCCTACGAACCAAATGGCCTGATGATATACCAATGCTTCAATCAAATGAGGCAGATCGTTTGATTCAGGATGCCGGACTGACCCAACATATGAAGATGGAGATGGGCAGCAAGGTTAGTCCGACAGAGGTAATTGAACCACCTCAAATATCCGGAAAGGATACCTCACCCTCTCCGGAGGATCTAAAGGATTCACCCAGATTGGAGGTATAAAATGGAAAATTGTCAAACTTTTTAATTGATAGTTAATACTTTTGGTTCATAAATGATCCCCTACCCTTTTCCTGAACCGCAAAGCCATCATAGTATTCGGTAACATCTACACCAAAGTATTTCAGCCTTGGACCATGGCTTTAATCCTGACGGATTCCTTAACTCTCAATTCACCAGTACTCCGATAATCAGGGGATATTGTTTTATTCCCCAAAGCATATAAAAATATAATCTTTATTATTCTGCTATCCAGCTTTCCAATAATTCCGGATAAGTGCCTTGTTCCCTACATACAAGGGTGAAATACGCCCGCTCCAAGGATTAGAGTAAGAAATACTTATTACCCTTTTGGCTTGATATATTCTTGGAAGGGTTTATTATTATCAATGGAGGTTCTATCAGGTGAAATCTCTCTTGGTATAACTGCCTCTTTTTTGAACCTGCTGCCAATCCACTTTGTAAGGATTTGGAACGAAAGTTTAGCCAAATTATTCAAAGTCAGGGTTTAGGTGTTGAAGGTTAAAATATTTGGATCTGAGAATGAAATTCTACTTCTGAATATTTTTTTGTGATCCCAGAAAATCGGGACTATTCCAGACGGATTTATGACCTCATTTGGGGATTGACATCCGTCTCGTAACTTACCTTTTCAAAACAGCCAGAAAGGAGACAGTATCATGTTTCGTTTTTACTTCAAAATCAACCGTTTAAAAGAGATAGGCCTAATTTTGGCAATTGTTCTTATTGGGGCCACCTTAGCTTTGGTCGCACTGGCCCCTATGATCAAGCATATCCTCTGGTGCATCGGGGCAGCTGCCGAATCCGGTTCAGCTATTGCCTTGCTTATTGTCGGATTGATCATTCCGCCAGTAGGTTGGATACACGGTGTAAGCCTCTTCTTGGGATTTGGTGGTTGGGTTTTCTGATAATCGCCAAATGGTAATTGCCATTAAGGTGGGGTTGGTAAGTTAATTTACTTGCAAACCGAAGATGTGAACAAGATTTTATCCTGTTTATAAATCTGTCATTCAGAAATGTTGAACGGCTGATAAGCCTATACTGAAATCAAGGGAAGCCAGTCGGATGCACATGATTCCTGGCTGACCCACTATCTGGTGATGAGGTTGTGTAACAGGAACAAATTGACAGTAGTGAGAAAACCAATTCACACTTCCGTATGGGCAATTCACAACACCTCAAACGAAGATCGATTGGAATCATCCTGAATGGAGATGTAAATGAGTTAGCTCTTATACTTTGAAGTGTTAGTTTTTTTTACCAATGGGTCAAAAATTAAGACTCCAACTCTTCAATCCTAGCACCAATATTGGCCATAATATCTGTAAATTGTGGAAAACTCGTGTTG
>CAZHIL010000034.1:0-22130 GCA_964532985.1 uncultured Albidovulum sp.
TGCAAATAAAGGGAATTGGAATTTTCCTCATGTTCATTGGCAATTTGCCACGAGGCAATATGAGCCTTGCCGTTGGCATCTCCAACGACAAATCTTTCAAAGGTATACCGTTTGTCAGGTTTCATCCCGGACTTCGTTGTACTGCCCTGGGCAGTTTTGGTGTTGATCTCCATGGATTTGCGGCTGGAATTGTCCGATGGCCTAACCTGATATTTTACCGAGGTTACAATTCGCCCGACATTCTTGAAACTCTCGATTATTTCCTTGCCGAAGTTTTCGGTTATATATTCGCCCGTAAATCGACTGGGAACCGAAATGATGACTCTGCCTCCATCTATGGATATGAGATTGATATCCTCAATCCAGTTATTGAATACGTTCAATCCCAAGGAATACTTGAGTTTGGCTCTGACCTGTTCCCAATCTTTTTGCACCTACGAAAATCCTTTCCGGATTTTCAACCCTAGGACTGTTTCCATGGTAAACCCTTAACTTTCCATCCATTGACTGTACCCCGATGTCCTTTATGATTGAGATCTCCCTCAAAACCTTCGGCAACATTTATACAGTTCACGTTTTTTCCCTGTTGGACCAATTCATTTTCAATAAAACCTGCCGCACTTCTGGATCGGGATCCAGATCGACAAATAAAATACAATGTAGAAGGAATTTCACCTTGGAATCGATCTTCTACCTGGTGAAAAAAATTCTGGTTAATTTGCATGGAAGGGAATGTCAACCATTCAACCATTATTTGTTTCCGCCCCAATTCAATCAGGTCTGGTACCCCGACAAAAGCCCATTCCGACTGGGTTCTGACATCTATCAAGGCGGAATCCGGATTGTTTGTCAGCCCCTCCCAAACTGTCTTTGGATCCTGATCAACTACATCCCGTTTTGGCAATTCAACCATAATTTTTCTTATCCTATTTTATTGGTTTGAATTCTAATGGTTTCAATCCTACAAAGTAAATCGCATTCTATAAATTCTTACTTGGCTTGATCAGGATTCGATACCCTGAATTACTCTGTTTTCCTTTTGAAATGGGAACATTGAACCATTGGAATTGGTAACAATTTTTTCTGTAAAAAATTATTTTCCAGAATTCTCTTTTGAGACATGACAATCCGTCAAGTTTTTGGCCAGTCTCAACTGAAGCCCAAGCAAAAAGGGAGTTTAAATCGATTTAAATTCAATTTTGCAAATTTGAAACAGCCCAAATCCTTAAAACCGAATCACCAGCCAATGGTAATGAGGGGAGGGGCTAGATTTATATCCCGAGAGAGTTAACAGATAAATTACTCACCATTTTGGACTAGGAGCCTTTTAAGCAACCAATCAAGTATGCTGTCTCGTAATCAAATCCTTGAATTCACCATCTGTTGTACAAAGTTCCGTATAACTACCTGTTTGCACTACTTTTCCATCCTTGAGAACATAAATTCGATCTGCTTTTTTCAAAGTTGATAATCGATGGGCAATTACGATTCTAGTTGACGCCAATAAAGCCAAGTTTTCCATTACCTCAGTTTGATTGGTGTTATCGAGCCAGTTGGTTGCTTCATCAAGCAGCATTACTCGGGGAATGCCAAGCAAAGATCGCGCAATTGCAATGCGCTGACTCTCACCTCCGGAAAGAACAGATCCACTAGTACCCAACAGTGTCAACAACCCCATCGGCATCGCTTTTATTTGATCTTCAATTCGAGCTGAACTGACAGCTTCCCAGACCATTTTAATCGTACTATCCTCATGGTTGATCGCAATATTATCCCAGATATCCTGAGGATGGAGTCGTATCGTTTGTGGTACAGAACCCACCTTTCGGCGAAGTTGCTTCAAGTTGAGGTGCCTTAAATCATACCCATCATAAAAGATTGCTCCTGATAAAGGCAAATCAAAGCCCAAAGCAAGGTTGAATAAAGTACTTTTACCAGCACCTGACTCACCGGCAATGGCTACAAACTCGCCAGCTCTTGCATGAATTGTTACATCATCCAGAATTAATGGTCCATCAGGGTCATAACGGAAAGATACACGATCAAATAGAATATCACCATTTAGAAACTCAACAGGTTGTCGGCCAAAAGTTTCCTCTGTCTCTGCATCAAGCAAAGGCTTCAATGGTTTCATCGCCTTTAAACCTACTGCCAAAAACCCTATGGATTCTCCGAACCTGATGGTAACAGAGTGAAAGGTTAGAAAAACTATATAGGCCAAAAGAAAATCGTCAACCCCAATATTGAGTGAATTGTTGACGGCAAATATAAAACAAAGAACTACCCCAGCTAGAAAAGGGAGAGAATTACTCAAGGCTCGCGAATGTCTTGCGAATATTCCAAGCTCAATTTCAGCACGTTTCTGTTTGCGATAATCCCTAGCCCAAATTGCATACGCTGAATCTTCGGCTCTTTCGACCCTGAGTTTGACAATACCCTCAATAATTTGAAACAATCTGCTTGCTACAATTTGGGTTGAACGAATTACCTTGCCTTGGGGTTTAATTTGCAATAAACCAACAATAACAGTAAGTAAAAATGAAATTCCACACAAGACCATCATGACCAGCCCCAGATAGATATCAATGAAACAGATGTAAATGAATATCGGGTGCATAAATATCAGCGATAACAAACTTTCAATGAAGGGTAGTTTCTCATCATTGCGAAAGAGTTGGAATGTCATCCCTGACAAGGCTATTTCACTGGTGGGGTGTGTGTTTAAAACCTTGGAGGGTAAACGCAAGATCCGGTCCCAGAAAGCGCTTTCTAATCTAGAAGTGACACGATCTTTAATATACATAAGCGATTTGTAATGTATAATATGCGACAAAGCGGCAATTAGCCCGAAAATTACGATTGCCAAACCGACGAAATAAAGTGTTTCTACTACTCTGCTGTCAGTCAAAATACTCACGGTAAATCCTAATGCAATAGCCGGAACGATCTGAAAAAGACCGCCGGGTATGCCGGTAAGAATTAATCGAATTAGATAACCGGTATTGCGATGCAGAGAGATTCGTAACAAGTCGGCAGTTTCAACTTTTTTTTCTGGCAGGGTACTGTAAAAAACCCAAGCATCTGCTCGTAGCAACCCAACAGTTTTAGCCTTTACCCGTATTTTTGTTTTCTTAACTGGATCAACAATCCAATAACGCCCCAATATACCGGGAAGGAGTGCAACAGGTTGATTATTTGTTTTTAAGAAAGCCAAAATTGCACTTCCGTCCAAATTCCACCATTTATCATTGTTTCTGAGCTGGACAGAACGAGATCGTATGCCCGATAAATCCAGTATTGCCGTAAGGTCAACAGATACTGGATTCTGACCTGATCGCTGTGGGAACTGGAATGCAATCTTTTCAAATTTACCAATGACTTTCAGTGCATCGAATAGTGCAGAATCATCTAAACTTAAATCCTGATCTACGGGTAGGTCATAAATGTTGTATAATTGTTTCCTCGAAACTTTTTTTGCTGTATTCCGACTTGTTTTCCGGATACGTTCAAGATTGGTATCATCAACGAGTGCCAACTTGCGGTTCAAGTGTTCCAGATTGAAGGCATTGAAATGAAAACAGGCCAGTGCCTGTTGCAACAATCCTTGCCTGATGATTTCTTCGGTGGATTTGCAAAAAGATGAAGTGTTCTGTAAAACTGAAAGCCAACTAACCCATGTCAAGGGAACCATGGGGGTTTCAAATAAATCCGAATTGTAATTATCAAAACCTTCAACCATGCCCATAAACAGGCTAGTACCCTGGGGTATTTCTGAAATCCAAACAACCCCCTTGTGAACTGAAATCGTACCAGCTTCCAAATTTTGTACCTTTCCTGGTTCAACCAGCATTGTTGGCCGAGGCATATGTGTAACAAATCTTGCAAGTGTCGTTGAAAAAGAAAGAAAATGCAAAGCGTAGAAGAAATGTATAAACATATAATTGACAAATCAGCAACTGATTCAGCCTTTCGCAAGCAATTACAGGTGGAACCCAAGGATACCATTACCAAGGAACTGGGCATTACCTTACCAGATTCAATGGCCATACATGTACATGAAAGTGACATGGAAAATGTGTATATTTCATTACCGCCCGATCCCAATTTTTCTGAGGAACAACTTGAGGGTGTTACAGGTGGTTTATGTGTTGTTGGTTTATGATTTATTCAGGGGAACCACGGGTATCAAAATCAAAGGTAAAATTGCTAAGTTAAGTTTATCTTTGAATTAGACACCAAGATATCATTATCCTTTATTTCAAGAAATTAGAAATCAGATTAGTTACGTTTAGCTATGATTATGTAGTCCTATTGAGGATGGTCTAGGGTAGAAAGCAACATATAAACATAGGCCTTTACCTGATTAAGTGATCCATCGTGAATAACCAGTTTAATATGGTGTATACCCCTTAGCAAGACGAATCGTCCGGTCTTGCCGTATAAATATTTAGGTTTGGATATCCACCCCCTCCTAAGAGCAGACAACTTTTCTTTAATCACAATTTCTTCCTCGGACAATGCATCTAAAAATTTAGACCATGAATTTGTATTATCAATCCAATTACGAGGATCATTAGTAAATCTGTTTTTGGCCAAGGCAGTAACTCCTAGAGTTGGTCCAATACTTTCTCCTTGAATATCCAAATTGACGCCATAACTTGCAATATCTGTATCGTCTAGGAATGATTTTACTACCCTATCTACTATTGATGTATCATCAGGCCATTCAATGGTTTTTAGAAAAGAATTTAGTTCTTTAGGTGATGTAAACCCCAAGATTGTTAACCTAATGCCACAAGACATGTGGCGTGATGGAAAGATTCCAAATGAATCAATACTCGTGGAATTAGGTTGAGCCAAGCAAATTTGCGCTAGCTTCCGCTTTTCAGCCAAGTTCAATTTATGACCTACACTGGAAAAAAGTGCATTAACTACCATAAATACGTCATTGATCTTATCATCATTGCTTTTATCTATTGGTGAATATTGGTTGGAGCGAAGAAAAAATCCCGGAAGTTCTGAAATAACCTTATTTGCAGAACCAACATCAAATTCTAGTGTTAATCTATTGCCTACGATATCACGTAGAGAGGATATCTCCCCATCACCATCCATTTTCTTGAAAATATTAACAATTGAACCTGCCAGTTTTTCTGTGTTGGCAGAATTGGTAGCTCTTTCGTTAAATTCGTTATAGGTGGAACTTCCTGCTGCCAGGGTAACCCCTAAATCAGCAGTAGCACTTACTGTATGTAGGAGAAATTCAAATCCGAATGGAAATGCTCCCATTGAAATCGGAAGATTCTGGGCACAAGCAATTATTCTTTTCCACTCCTTTTCTTCAACAAGAGTGGCTGGGGTCCATCTTTTTGCTTTTTCCAATAAGAAACCTAAACTATTGCCTTCTTGTAACAATCTGTTTTCGGTTAGCATCAACATTTGTTCTTGTTCAAAAACCATGCTATTTTCCTGAATTATGTATATTTCCAAGGCTGATAAGGATTTTTTGTATCAAATATAGCTTTTTTGTACAGAATTTTAGAAATTTTAGTTTTTTTGTAATTGGACTAATGGAACAAACTCTTAGATTAGGTTCCTTGTCTTGTTCTCAGTTCTCACTTGTTCATTTACTCAGTCTTCCCATTGTACATGACTCATATGTTTGTATAAAATAATTATTCCCTAAATACTTGTATAATGGAAAATATATTATACATTATCTCTGTTATTTGGATAGAATATTAATCATTGTAGTTTAAAACTATGGCAAGGAAAAAAGTAATAATCTCATCTACATTGGAAACAATTTTGAGATCTGTAGGTGAAAACATAAAGCTCGCAAGATTGCGTAGAAAAATCACAACCACGATGCTTGCTGAACGTGCTGACATTAGTCGTGTTACGCTTCGCAGGGTCGAGAATGGTGAAAGTGGAGTAACAATTGGGATATATGCGAGTGTATTGTTTTGTTTAGGACTGGAAAAGGATTTACTGCTACTCGGTGACAATGATCCATTGGGTCGACGCTTACAAGATGCTGAATTAACACATACGAAAAAACGCGTACCCAAGAGGGGTAATTAATGGCAAGAAAAAAACACTCACAAAAGGCGATTCAGGTCTGTGCTCATTGGCGTGGCATGAGTAATCCATATTTAATGGGAACTCTTTATGTTACGCTCTCCAGAGGTAAGGAAGTCTTTTCATTCGAATATAGTAAAGCTTGGTTGAAATCACCCCACCTACAGTCCCTTGACCCAGATCTGGGATTGTTCTCAGGCCCTCAATATGCCCGTGATGGTCGGAACAATTTTGGTTTGTTTTTGGATTCTTCTCCAGGTCGATGGGGGCGCGTACTCATGCGACGTCGTGAAGCACAACAAGCAAAAATGGAAGACCGAGATGTACTAACATTGATGAGTTCCGACTACTTACTGGGTGTATTTGATGCTCATCGTATGGGTGCTATACGATTTCGTTTATCAGACAACACACCTTTTTTAGACGATCAAGCCGGTATGATAGTACCCCAATGGGCAAGACTGAGAGACCTTGAGTATGCAAGTCTCCAATTAGAACGGAAATATGCTGAAAATCAAAGTGATTATCAAAAATGGCTGAATATGCTCATTGCACCTGGTGGTTCACTTGGTGGAGCGCGTCCAAAGGCCAGTATTGTTGATGGTGAAAACCATCCATGGATTGCCAAATTCCCTAGTCGCCAGGATGAAACAAATATCGGCAAATGGGAGTATCTGGTTCATTTATTGGCTCAAGATGCTGGAATCGATGTCTCAAAGTCTGAAATCCGTAAATTCTCTGGAAATTATGATACCTTCCTTACCAAACGCTTTGACCGCTCAGAAAAAGGCGAACGCCTTCACTTTTCTTCAGCAATGATCCTACTTGGCAAGCAAGATGGAGACGGTGGAAATACGGGGGTAAGTTATCTGGATTTAGCAGATTTCATTGTGCGTAATGGTGCAAAGGTTAATCAGGATTTGGAGCAGCTTTGGCGACGAATTGTTTTTTATGTATGTATATCAAACACTGATGACCATCTCCGTAATCATGGATTCATGCTTACGGATAGAGGCTGGATACTCTCACCAACATATGATATGAATCCTGTAGCTACGGGGAATGGCTTATCTCTCAATATTTCAAAGGGAGATAACCGTCAGGATTTAAATCTCGTGATGAATGTTGCACACTACTTCCGGGTAGAGAAAGAACGTGCTTGTAAAATTGTTCAGGAGGTCAAATCTGTAGTAAAGAATTGGACAATCCAGGCCAAAAAACTAACCATTCCATCACGTGAAATCAATCACATGAAAGGTGCGTTTCGACTTGTTGATGAGTAATATATTGAGAAAAAACTCAGGGATTATTGGATAGAAATCAACCAAAGCAATCCATCAAATAAATTATTTTCGCATTTTTTTCCTTCCTGACAAACAAGAATGAATTTCCCCTAATCGGCGAGCTAAATCAAATTATTCGGTTCATTTACCATTTCCCGCAACAATTGACACCTGATTCGATTGTCTAGTCCCAAAAATCGTTTTTTTGATCCCCGTTTTCCTGACCGGGATCAGGTTTTCCACCATTGGTGACCAAATTCGGTCCCCGGTGCAATACCTGTACACATGCCTCCCCCCTCCCGGCTTGTCGGGTACCCTGTTTCGTGTCGGTCATTTGGGGGTGTCCGGCGTCGGTCCGACAACCGGCATGATCAGACACGTAGTTTGAACAACTTGTTCCAGCCAGTCACGGATCGAACGGGGCGAGGGAAAGGTCCGCTTCCGTCCCCCGCGGTGACGACCATCGAGTGTCCGCCCGCGACGGCCAAACAGGTGGGGTTCGATTTTCCCGAGTATCCGGCACAGGACACGGTCATCCTCAAGTCGATCAATGTCCGAGACATGGTCAAACCCCAGAAGGTTCAACAACATTATGGACAATATCATCTGTCCGTCAAGCCAGCCCCGGGAACGGAGACGTTCACCGGGCAGCCTGTGGAGGATCTTCCCGTCGACAAGGATCTTCAGGAAGGGCAGGACACCGGAAAAGGGCGTCGTGTCCTGGATGGGGGAAAATTCGGGCTTGATCGGAAAGGATCTTTCAACTATCATTATGTTCACCCGTTGGGTTGGTTAATGTGTTGTCGTGATGATAGCATGAAAATACCGTCGTCACAAGGATCCAACGGTTTTTTTTATTTGTTTTGATCGCCAATCAGGGAAATAGCTGTAATTCTTATAGAACATGATGATTCAGTAGACCAAACCACTTTTTAAGAAAACTTGATTACCCACAATCATGGAGAGCTTTTCCGAAAAATTAAGAATGTACATAAAATAAAGCGATAATAAGAATTAAATTATTTACTTAAGGTACTGGTAGGGAAGCATTTCTGCATGTATACAATGTTGGCTTGAGAGGTGGGTTTCTTGTAGATTGGTTTTTCATCATGAAGGGCTACCGGTCAGCAGTTTTCAAGGACCTGTGCTTCATCTCGGCAGAATTCAATAGGCTGGAAAGATTTGGTGAAATTCTAATCAGGGTTAATAATGACCTAATCAACAGAATTACAGTTCGAGAGTATTTTTTATATGGTGGTATAAAAATTTGAAATGAAAACCTGTCCTGTAAATGTCAGTATCTGATTTAGTTCAAAACTCTATTGTAATTGGGAGTATAACTAATTTCTTAGTAAAAAATTCGCTATAAGGAGGGGGATCAATCAGGCAACAAGCAGTTTTACCTTGCGTGATAGTCTGGAAACCTTACGGCTGGCGGTATTTTTATGCATCATCCCTTTCGAGACACTGCGCATTATTTCACTCTGTGCCTGACGTAGAGCTGACCTGGCTTCCTCATAGTTACCCCCGGCAACTGCCTCTTCAACCTTTCTGATAAAAGTTCTTACCCTCATGATCCGGGAGTGATTTACCTTGAAGCGGGCCACAGATTGTCGTGCCCTTTTTTTTGCTTGGCGAGAGTTGGCCATGAATTTTATACCTTTTTCTGTTCACTGATGGGGTATTGATTTGTAGAAGGAAATTCAAATTTCAAGTGTTCAGATAGAGTCGGATGCTAATTACTGATGAAGAGTATTTGGGTAAATCACTGAACCTGATGATCGGAGTGGGTTTTTCACTTATCCAAGTATTTCGATTCAGGGTCTTTTTTTGTCTAGAACAAGCAACAATGGTGGTAAAAGCAGGAAATCTGCCAAGAAGGCAAACCAGATCGTTAACATGACAAGCAATCCAAGGGCCCAACTTACTTCAAAACCTGACGATGCAAAGACCAGAAATCCCAATGACAAGATCATGGATGTTGTCCACAAGGCGTGCCCAATGCTCCTGAATGTTTTCCTTATGGCTTCCTCAGGGTAATCGTTGTTACGTCTTGCCTTGAGATAACTTGTCAGGAAATGAATTGTATCATCAACAATAATTCCAAAGGCAAATGCCGTCATTACCGAACCGGCAAGCCCAACCCTACCGACCAGATATCCCCAAAGTCCCAGACTCATTATTGCCGGTATGAAATTTGGAATAAGGCTTATGAGGCCAATTCGAAGGCTTCTGAATACAAAGATTAATATCAGGGAAATGAGAGCCATGGCAATTATTGTACCGCTGAGCATACTTTTTATATTGCGCTGTGATAAATGGGCAAAAACGATACTTACGCCTGATGCTTCCGTGACCATTTCAGGTGCATTTGCGTTCAACCAGGATTGGGCACGAGCGTCCAGAGCCTGCTGCTGGTTTGCTGTGAGTGTACTTAGAGAGGCCGACAAACGGGTTGAGGTTTTACCGATGTCAATCCTGTTGTTCAGATCCCTTCCAAAAGGTAGGGACAATTCGTAAAGCAAGAGGTACTGAGCAGCTAGTTCCGAAGAATCGGGGAGTTTGAAAAAGGAAGGGTCATCGCCATTCATGTTTTTGTTGAGACGCTTCATTATGTCCGTAAAGGACTGTACGTGTAGAACCTCTGGCTGTGCCCTGAACCATTCTGCAAATTGCTCCACTTTCTGCAGATAATCAGGATCTGTAATGCCATTTTCCGATCCAGAATCAAGTGAATATTCCAAGGTCAGAATCCCTGTCAGATTGTCAGCCACAAAATCGGTATCAAGGCGGAATTGGTAACGTTTATCAAAATATTTCAACCAGTTATCCGTTAGTTCTAGTTGGGATATCCCGCTGGCCAGAAATATTGTTACCAAGGATGTAGCCACCAGCAGGATTTTCTTTCGAACAATCACGAATGAACTGAACCGATCAAAATATTTGGATGAAAGGCTAATTCTTTTGCGGGATTTCAGTGGCAAGACGGCAAGTAATGCCGGCAACAAGGTCAGGGAAAACAGAAAAGTACAGAACACTCCAAAAGCCACAAGATTACCGAGCACTCGAAATGGAGGTGAATCGGAAGCATTCAGGCTGAGAAATCCGATCATGGTTGTCAAGGAAGTAAGGAATATCGGCCAAATATTATATTGCATGGCTTCCACAACCGCTACCCGTCGATCAAGACCACGACTTAACCCGGCAAGTGTGGATTCCACTATATGTACAGCATGTGCCACCGCTACGGTCATAACAATAATCGGAACACCGGCATTAGCAGGATTGAATACGATACCCAACCATCCGGCAAAACCCATGACCATGTTCACGGAAAAAACCACAACGGCCATTAATGCGGCCATTGCCAATAATGATCGCAATAAAAGGGTGGCAATGACGGCTATGACCAGAAGGACAATCGGTATCAGGGTTTGCAGATCATCATTTGTGGCATCGGCGAACGTCCTGTGGAGTGGAATCTCTCCAGTAAGGTAATAGTTGATATCAGGATTCTCTGCACGGGCCTGCTCTAGCATTCCGCTCAAATAATCGGTTATTTCAAATACAGCTTCATCCGAATGGCCTTCTGGGAGTGAGTAATTGATTACCAATCCGGCAACTCTTCCATTCATTGAAACAAGCCGGCCCGCAACATCGTTGTCACTCATGGCAATTTCATTGATTCTCATCACATCTTCATCTGATAGAGAAGAAGCATCAATTACCAGTTCCTCAACAATAAGGTCGTCTTCTTCTGACCAACTGTGAAGATAATTGGTAAGCGAATCCACTCGGGTGGAATATGGTACTTGCCAGGCAGCATCTGTCAGTGACTCCACTACTGCCAATATTTCTTTCTGGAAAACCGATTGCCCCTTTGGCTCTATGGCTATTATGCTGCTTTCAGATTTTCCATAGATATTTTCCAGCGCATCCAACAAAACTACCTGCGGATTATTGTCATCAAACAGGCTGCGGTAATCATTCGTAACTCCGAAAAAACCGATTCCAACAGATGTTCCAAGCATCAAAATCAAGTTAATTGCTATGGCCATCCATCGAAAGCGGATCAGGAATTCGGGATATCTGTGCAATTTCATGTCAATTTCTTCTAATGGTATAATACTTCATCCAGGATTCAATATCACCTTGGTGATTATGGGGCAAAATCATATCACCAATATGTTGACTTTTCTGATTCGTAATGATCAGGCAAATTGAAGTTAATTCCTCTTTCTTCATACAAGGACACCTCAAATGCCGTAAACATATTCTCGGGGCTATATTTATTATACTTGAAAAACTCCGTTAAATTCTGGTATTTGTTTAGCAATTTAAATTTAAGGATGGCTCCAAAACTGTTGGTTGAATCATAATTCAGTGCATTAGCGAGTTGGTTACCTATCATGGCTCGGGATAGCCTTGATATATAGCCTGCTAATTCTTTACGCCCATCCCGATGGGTGATACCAGCCAACAATGGAGCCGAATTGATTAGGGCTGAAGCCAAAATAATGGATTCCATGGAAGGTGGTGGCTCACAAATCCGACTGATGCGGTTCAATTCTAATGCATCTTTCTCTGTGGTATAAAGTATCGATTCGGGTACCCCCATCAGATATCCTGAATATCTCCATACATCCATGTAACTGGCCCTTTCCTCTTCAGTGATTGAAGCACCAAGTTTTTGAATATGGTAAAGTAAACGCGAGGAAAAGGAAGCAACGGCAAAACCTATATGGGCACTACTCAGGGGTATTCCCAATTCTTCACTGTCCCATTCAGGTGATTGACTTAGCAGCCACCTGATCTTGGCATGAACCAGTCTTATACGAATGGAAAGAGTCCAGCCATCATTGTATTTGTCCATACCATTGGGCATGAATATTTCAAGCATTTGACGGTTATTCTGCTTCAACCTCCTGATCCCCTTGTCAGACAACCGGCCAGTTAGAAAAAATGCTTTGGCAATATTTGTTGCAAATCCCTCTACCAGCACACCTCCAACCATACCTGCTAAAATCAGTCTGGTATTTTTATGAAAGAATCTTACTCCAGGCTTGAAACTATCAAAATTAACCCAGTCAGGTGGCTCTGAATTGAATTCAAAAAAATCCCTGATGGTTTTAGGTGCATTTTTGAATTCTGTCGTATTTGTTTTTCCAACCATCCCCAAACGAATATATTTTTGGAATTTCTTTGACTCCAGTGACAAGGTATCCTGTATTAGATCATCAGCCAAGGGATCGCCGATAGTTGTATGGGCCAAATAGTTCTTGGCAACCTCTGGATTTTCTTTTAGGGCCATTTTATAGCAATCTAAGTAGGTTGTAGGTATTATCAATGCCATAAAGATGAAGCACTCCATATTATCATATATTACGCAAATTAAAACATCTCAATTTAATCAACTAATCCCGAAAAACACAAGTTTGTATAGGCTTCCCAATTGATTTACCCTTTAACCTTAGCAAAAAGTATACAATTTGTCAGGGTTTATCGGGCTGTTGCAAACCGCGAAAATCGAACATCAGCAATGTAAAAAGAAGTTTCAAACCTAGATCGGACCTCACCAATAATTGGGTAACGAAAAGTATCAGCTTAACACTTCTGCGAGAAATTTTTACTTCATTACCATTTTTAAATTCAGGGTTGTTTTTTATCCTCTTGAGTGTAAGTACTGCCATTCCCAAAGCAGACAGACAGTGTTGCCTGATACCTGTCTCATTTGACGGGATGATCAATATATACCTTAAAGCACCTTGCAAATGCCGATGGGCTATTGCCACAAGATCATGAATACCTGAACTTAAGCCTGGCTCTGTGGGTTTCACGGTATCCAGTTCAATTCCATATTTTTCAAAAACTTTTCTCGGCAACCAGCATATTCCCCTTTGACGGTCATCCCAGACATCCTTCAAAATGTTGGTCATTTGCAAACCCTGCCCAAACTGTATTGCAAGATCAAGCAATTCTTCCCTGTTTTTTGCTATTTCGGGTGAATACTCACAAAACAAATCGGTCAACATTTCACCCACAACACCAGCTACGCAATAACAGTAATGGTCCAGCTCGGATAAATCCTTCAATCCGGCTATACCTGCATTTTGCTGAAATTGTCCCATTCCCTTGGTCATGATCTCGACACAACGTTCAATCGCCTGTCTTTGGGCTGGTGTGAACCCATGAGTAATTTGTACCACTTGGCTGGTACTGGCAATCAGTTCCTTTTCACCCTTTTTTGTTGCCGATGATAGTTCCCCAATCAATTTATCAGTAAACTCGTCAGGTTCCCTTGTCCCCTTGACTATCTCGGTAAACCATTCGGAAAAGGCTGTTTTCTGTTCAGGGGGCAACTTTGGTTCGTCTTCAATTGTATCGGCAATACGACATAGCAGGTAGGCATTGCCAACAGCAATGTACAAAGGAGATGGTAACTGTGGTATGGTAAGAGCAAAGGTTCTGGACACTTCCTCTAGAAACCTACCCTGAAATGCAATGCACTCATCATGGGACAGCATTGTGCCAGTTGAATTGGGAACATGAGTTACAGTCATTTAACCATCATCTGATACTTGTTGAAAGGTCTTATGGTAATATCCCCTGGTTTTCTGTGATGAGTCTTCTTGCCTCATGGCGTTCTCAACAACTCATTTCTTACCTAATAACTGAAACTCAGATCAAGGGCAACATATTCATCATTGACAATTTGTTGGCTTGTACGATCCCCTGGATCATCCTCAAGAAATTTAAACGCTTCAACAGTCAACGAAAATGAATCCGACAATCGGCGATTAAATTCAATATTCAGGGTCTTGGTGTCAAAATCTCGATCATCTATCAAGGCAACTGTAATATCCGTATCGAGAATATCGTTAAAAGAATAACGGGCTGCAAAAAACAGATCATCCTGTAATAGCGATTGCCTACCGGTATCATGATTCCACTCGGCAAACAGTGTCAGGTCGGCTTCTGACTCGAAGATGCCATAAATGGCATATTCCCCACCCAAAACGGATACATGAGATCTGGACCGGGTATTTTCAACTGTAATTTGCTCACGGGTTATCCACTCTGCCTTGCCAAGAAATGCTCCTAAGGTTAGTTGTAAGTCCAACCCGACCTGTTTGATTAAATCATAATGCTGAATGAACTCTCTTGTTACCGGAGTAGGTATTTCTGGTTCTAAGCGGGGATCGCGGCTTGTACCATCGAAATAACTTATGCCAAAGTCCAAAACCCCAATACTGTTACTGTATCTGGCTGCCAGATCAATATGGTTTCTTCCGCTTGAAGAAGCATATTTTATTGTTTTTCGAGAAGTCTGGACAGGTATAAAGGTACGAAACCGTCCCTTAATACCCGGGAAAGTCCGTGGGCGGTGATAAGGCAATATAAAGGCATCAAGCATACCCCAATCCCCGGCGAGGGTTCCATGCACCATGGGTTGACCCAATTTGCTTTCACCATTGGGATGAACAACGTAATCGGTCTGGTTAATAACATTCACCGGATTGTGAGATTCGGCAGTGCCCCAAAATACTTGGTCAATACCGATGCGGAGCTCCCATTCGGATTCTCTCAAAGACCCAAAAGTCAGATAATAGGCTTCCCTGATGTCAACATGCGTTCGTTCGCTATCAACGCTGTCGATCATGACAAAGGGGGTGAATGTAAAACTGTTACCTTCAGCCGATTCAGAATAAATCGTAGGCTCAAAAGTTAGGCTAAAGTTATTTCCTTTCTGCCCTTGGTGTGTAGGTGCAGGATCATCAAGAAAAATCCTGGTACCAAATGTTAACGTACCCCAATGTTCTACTGACCAATCCTGATGTTCTTCAGATAATCCCGGATTTGCTATCAGCAGCAAGTATGTAAAAATCGCAATACAATACTTTGGCATGGAAATTTTGAGCCAAGTAATTTAACGGACCCTTCTCAGTCCTGTCTTTGTAAATTCACCCTCGTTCAAATCAGTTCGAAATTGAATCTGGTCCCAAAGTATTTCTGTGGATTTCCCCGTTATATGATTAACCATATTCGAACGCTTTGATCGCCAATACTGATCGAGATATTGTTCGTAATCTTCATGAACCAGCGTTTTAAGGTGGGCGTTTTTTCGATCATAATATTCTATTTTCCAAACCCGTAATTCATCCTTGTCATGCCATAACAACATTCTTGTGTAACCTGAACCTTTTTCAGAAGGTTTATATTCAGTTACCGTACAGTCTAGATCACCGCATTTTTCATCACGCAGCCATTTGTACGTATATTTTTCAACTTCCAGGCTACCCAAATCCTCATAAGCGAACTCACTTCCTACAAAGGAGCCTGAACGATTTGATGAACTGATACGCTTGACCCTCTTAAGTGCCGGAAGATAAAGCCACTGATCATCCGACTTGGTCAAATGCCCATGTATCAACAATGCTGTACCCTTTACATCACGGGGATTATCGAAGACAAAAAGGGACATGTTACCATCCTCTGAAACTTCCATCACCTTAATCCTAAGGGAACGCTTGTTTTCCTGGCCCTGTTTGTTTCTGAGAATCATGACCATTTCGGCAATGAAATTTTCAAATCCTCTATCGGCATCTCTTGCTTTCTGGGCTATCTCCAAACCTTTCTCAACCTCTGATTGCGCATTTACTCCTTGCACCGAAACTGTAGCAACCAGAAATGGTAAAATAAAAAGTGCAATACCCAATCTGCCTGGAGATACTAGCCTCTGCAAAATTAGTTGAGCCATGGATTTACGTCTATTAGGGGGATTTTTCCCATCATGCTGGAAACCCCTTACGATTATATATTTCATACCAATAAAATTCACTTGAAAACCTGCCTTTTTTTGGATTCTGTAAATTCCCTATTTTTGTTCTTATTAAAACTATACCCATAGGACGATTACTTATCAAATATCAGAAATAAAATGTTTGAACAATATTTTTTGATGCATGTATGTATGCAATCCTGTTCTAGAAATTGAATGATGGTACCTTATATGCTACCTGCATGGTAAAATTGGAAATTGAATATTACAAAACCGGAGAAGATACATCCCCATTTAAAGAATGGTTTGATAATCTTGAAATTAATGCAACAAGGAAAGTGACTGCGGCAATCAAGGGGTATTGTCCTAGCCCAAGAATCTAGGCCGACTATTGCAAAAGAAAGGAGACAAAGGATGGCCTTAACAGGTAAATTCCAGGAATTGGTCAGGCAACGGGCAGAAAGGGATCCTGCTTTCAGAACTGGGCTTTTGCTTGAGGCAATTGAAGCCCTGATCAATGATGACCTTGCAACCAGTAAGTCCATGCTGCGTACCTATATCAATGCCACGATCGGTTTTCAAAAGCTTGGCGAAAACCTCAGCAAGCATCCAAAAAGCCTTATGCGGATGCTGTCTGCAAATGGAAATCACCAGGCTAAAAACCTGACATCAATAATCAATTTTCTGAAAAAGCATGAAGGTATCAGGATTGAACTTATTGAATCCAGTAAACATACCGTACACTCCTGAGGGGGATTCCAATCCCTGTTTCATGTTGTGCCAAGACGAGCAGAATGAGTAATTGGGACAATTATTAGTCCAAACAATATCACCCACATCCTGTTGACCCAACCAAGCGATTACAATAATTTCCATTTATTTGTAGCCGTAAATTTAATTTATTTGTTGATACGACTTATCCACCATGAGGGAAAACTCACATCCTCAATCAAAAGATCTGGTTTTGGTCGGAGGGGGACATACCCATGCCCTTATCTTGCACAAATGGGCCATGGAACCATTACCTGGAGCTAGGGTAACCCTAATCAACCTCAACCCCACAAGCCCCTATACTGGAATGTTGCCTGGTCATGTAGCAGGTCATTACCAACTTGATGAAGTCAACATTGATCTGGTACGTTTATCACAATTTGCAAGAGTGAAATTTGTTCTTGATGAAGTCATAAATGTTGACCTTGAAAAGCAACGGGTTATAAGAAAAAACGGACCTGACATTTATTACGATATCTTGTCACTTGATATCGGAATTACCCTAACAATGGAAAAATTGACCGGGTTTGATGATTTTGCCACACCTGCAAAACCCATGCCTATGTTTGCCCAACGCTGGAAAGAGTTTCTTAAAAAGGTTGGTGATAAAATAATTACACCCAATATAGTCGTTTTGGGTGGTGGGGTAGGTGGTGTGGAGTTGGCAATGGCCATGAAATACAAACTCCAAGAATTCAATGGTGTTAATTCCAAGGTTGTCATTGTGGAACAGGAAAATGACATTCTAAAGGAAATCCCTACATCAGCCAGAAACAAACTCAAGCGTCATCTGAATCGCTTTGGAATTGAGTTGATTTGCAATACTACTGCCACAAGCATTCTTCCAGAAAGGGTTGAATTGTCAACAGGCAAGTCTCTCCAAGCCAATTTTGTCGTAGGTACTGCTGGGGCTAAACCCTTCGGGTGGGTACAGGAAATTGGTGTTCCCTGTGACAAGGGATTTATAGTTGTTGACCGATATTTGAAATCCCTGTCCAACCCTGCGGTATTTGCAGTGGGAGATTGTGCCGCTTTTCAGGATAATTCCTTGCCAAAGGCAGGGGTTTACGCGGTTCGACAGGCACCGATATTGTATCAAAACCTCAAGGCCAGCCTCACGGGCAAAAAACTTGTACCTTACAGACCGCAGGCGGATTTCCTGAAATTGATTTCCACTGGCAGAAAACATGCGGTAGGATTGAAGAATGGGATCACCTTTGAAGGGGGCTCCATCTGGAAATTGAAGGATTATATTGATCGAAAATTCATGGGCAAATTCGAACAGGAGATGCCCATTCCAAAAATCGAATTACCACCCGATGCTGCAAAAGGCAGCAATGAAATCCTGCGGGAGACCAAAATGCTTTGTGGTGGCTGCGGTGCAAAGGTCACCCACACAAGTCTACAATCTGCATTACATGGTTTTACCAACGAGCATTCCGAATTGAACCCCGATGCTGCCCAAATAAACGTCGGCTCCAATACATTGGTTGTTTCAACAGACCATCTTAGGAGTTTCGTCAGTGACCATGCCCTTTTTGCCAGGATCACTGCCCTTCATGCCATGAGTGATATTTGGGCGAAAGGAGCCAAGCCCCGGCATGCACTGGCCTCCATTACCCTTCCGAGAATGTCTGAAACTTTGCAGAGGGAAACACTCAGGGAAATAATGGAATCATCCGTACAAACCTTCAAGGAAAGTGGAGTTGAAATCATAGGAGGGCATACCACCCAAGGGGCAGAATTGACAATCGGATTTACCGTATTGGGAGATTCATCCGATCCATATATCTCCCATCATGGTGCACAACCGGGACATGTTCTTGTTCTGACAAAACCCTTAGGTACTGGGGTAATCCTGGCAGGATTGATGCTGGGGAAAGTCAATGGTGAAACGCTCTACAGATGCCTTGACTTTATGACAAGAAGTTCGGAAAAAATATCTCAAACCCTTAAACATTACGTATCCACCATGACGGATGTTACTGGTTTTGGATTGGCCGGACACCTTCAAAACATCTTAGTGAGTTCACAGGTAGGGGCAACCTTACAAAGTGAATCCATTCCCATGATTGAAGGAGCAATGGAACTTTCTGCTGACGGGGTAAGATCATCTCTTTGGAAAGCCAATTCAAACATCCCCTTGAATGTTATCAACAATACGGCGGCAGTCAATTTGTTGTTTGACCCTCAAACTTCCGGAGGATTGTTGGCTACGATTCCCGAGGAAAATCTTGCCCTTTTACAGTCAAGGGCTGATGAAATTGCTTCAGATATCCATCCCATCGGGAAAATAACCGAAGGTCCTCCTCTGATTGAAATCTCTTGATCAATATTTCCTGTTGATGATATCGGTTATGTTTTTTGAGGCACTTTGGATTGAGTCTTTCGTTAGATCTTTCATCGTAATCGTATCAATACAATCCTTGGAACCATATCTGGGATCATAATGATAATGCAGGAGCTGGGACACCAACTCTTCAAAATTGTTGCTCTTGACCAGAGCAGTCCATTCCTCAATTCTTTTCCTGGAATGAAAGGGAGACAGTTTGGCCAACAATGAGTTCAAATCTTCATTATTACGAACCAGGTTACTGTATTTTTGCAGACAATATTGCACTCTTGCCTCCAATGGAGCTTGAATATTGATTCTACTTGCATTCTTCATGCTTCCCCATAAGGCAGGGGGAATAGATACTTGACCAATTTTGTTTGATTCCGCTTCGACAATTATGGGGCATGAAGAATCCAGACATCTGAGCACCTCATTGATCCGGCTTTCGAACTTTTTTTGCGATGGTTGGATTGAATGGGTTTCACCAAAAACTGAACCGCTATGTTCAGCAAGGTGCTCAAGATTCAACACCTGCACACCATTGGATTCTAGTTTCTCAAGAATTTCTGTTTTGCCGGTGGCGGTATATCCGCCAAGTAAAATAATTTCAATTTGATAAGTGTTCTGGTAGAGAGAATTAACCACATGATTCCGATAACTTTTGTAGCCACCATGCAGAACGGTGGTTTGCCAGCCTATCTGACGGCAAATTTCAGCCAGGGACCCAGATCTTTTACCTCCCCGCCAGCAGTAAATCAGTGGTTTGAAGTCCTTGTCCCTCGTAGCCAGATGCTCCTTCAGAATGGTAGCAATGTTTTCGGAAATGATTTGAACTCCTATGCGGCGGGCAGAAAAGGGACCCTTTAACTTGTGTTCCAGCCCTACCTGATGTCGTTGTTGATCATCAAGAACAGGTAGGTTTATGGCACCAGGTATATGATCTTCATTGTATTCTGCAGGTGAGCGAACATCAATCACCTCGTCAAAGTATCCGAACTCCAAATCAGTCAAGGATTTCAGTTCAAGTTTGGTAATATTGGGATGAAGCATGAATTTATGTGATTACTGTGACTTGTAGCACCTGAAAAATTTTATTGGTTTGAAACTCGGTAATGTATAAATATATGGTGTTTGTGTAATGAATTCGGCCTCGTAGCTCAGCAGGATAGAGCGACCGCCTCCTAAGCGGTAGGCCACAGGTTCGAATCCTGTCGAGGCCGCCATTCAACACCTGGTGATTTTCATCGATTCAATCCGCTTCCCAAAATCAAAATTTGTGACAGTATGGGTAAATACCTTTCTCATCAAGGTTGGTAATTTGGCAACATCAAACTCTTCCCGGTCAATCCATACGATATCCAGTGATGAAAATTCTGATGATTCCACAACTCCAGCCCGGACGGCAATTGACGTTTTGAAGTGGGTAAACACATGATTTATTTCACCTGGAAGTTCAATCCCCCCTGTCAGTTCCGGAAACTTGCCCTCTGACCTCTTGTCCCAACCAAAACCGGGCCATCCGAGGGTACCACCCAACAATCCACTCTGGGGACGTCTTTCCAACATGAACTGATTGTTTTCATTCAGGCAGACAAACATGGTACCGATGCGGGTTGGTTTGGGTGTTTTGGGTTGCCGGTAGGGAATCTCGTTTTGCAACCCCAATCGATAACTTTGGCATACTCCGTTCCATGGACAATGGGGGCAGTTCGGCATTTTCGGTTTGCAAACAGTTGATCCCAGGTCCATTATGGCCTGGGCATAATCACCCGACCTCCTTGCAGGAGTCATCTGTTCAGCAATTCTTTTGATTTCCGGTTTTGACTGAGGCAGTGGTGTGGTCAAACCCTTGACCCTAGAGTAAACCCTTTCGGCATTACCATCGACAACAGGTACAGGCAAATCAAAGGCAATGGCCTGAATTGCACTTGCCGTATATGGTCCAATACCCGGTAATTCAAGCAGTTTTACGGATGTGGAAGGGAAATTTCCATCATGGCTACTGACGATACTTTTGGCACAGGGTATCAGGTTTCTTGCCCTGGTATAATACCCAAGACCGGCCCAGCATGCCATCACTTCGTCATGATCGGCATTGGCGAGGTCTTCCACGGTCGGCCAGAGATCAAGGAATTTTTCATAATACTTTGTGACAACAGGAACTGTTGTTTGCTGAAGCATGATTTCCGATATCCAAATCCTGTAGGGGTCTGGTTTAGAAGTGCAATCACTTCCCTTTTTCAACCGCCAAGGGAGTGTCCTGCCGAAATTATCATACCAGCCAAGTAATTTGTCTGAGGTTCTGTTTGTCACTTAGTTATTGTTCACATTTTTATGAATGTTTAATATATGGATATTAATTTAGTATTGTCCATTTGCCAGGAGTGGGATCATTCCCAAGATCATCAAATTCTATAGCCGAAAAAAGCAACGCGGGTCTTATAATGGCAATTTCAAGTCGGCCGACCAGTATTATCGCGAGATTGCACGAGTCAATGCCGAGCAGAAGGGGATTTCAAAACACGAGATTCTCTCGTCCTGGAATGAAATAGTGGGTGAAAGCCTTGCTGCCATTTGCCGCCCCTTGGAGGTAAACCATCGTTATCAGTTATCCAAGGGTTCAAAATTAATTGTTGAAACACCGAGAGGATATGCACAACAGGTTGAAATGCAAAAGGACCAGATCATTGAAAGGGTAAATATTGCCTATGGATTTGGGGCCATCAGGAGACTGGAAATAAAACACACGAGCTATGACGCTTTCCACAATTCAAAATCAGGTCAACGCAAGACCAGAAGACCGACCAGTGAGTGTGAAAGTGAATCTTGGAAAATTGTGAAAGACATCAAGGAAGACGAACTTAGAACAGCTCTGCTTGAG
>CAZHIL010000035.1:0-4365 GCA_964532985.1 uncultured Albidovulum sp.
ACTTTTTTTCCAATTCGGCAATCACAACCCTGGTTTCATCACGGAGTTTTCTGGTTTCATCCAACTCCTCGTCAAAACCCTTGGCTATAAAATCTCCATCTCTCGTCGCAAGGGGAACATTTGCCATCAGGGCTTGTGACAGATCCTTTACCAGCTCTTCCAGATTGGCAAGCAACGCCAGCGAAGTTTTCAATTGCTTGGAAACCCCGTCAATTACACGCACTTCCTGATTAATGAGGAAGGCTTGCTTTATACCTGTCTTGATGGCATTGAGGTCTCTTGGACCTCCCCTTTCCAATGCCAATCTCGACAAGGAACGCTGGAGGTCTGGAACCATTTTTAGCTTGTCTCGAATTTCCCTGCGGGAATCAGATTGCGAATAAAAGGTCTCAACTTCATTTTGCCTTTTGGCGATAAGACCGATATTAGTAGATGGATTTGCCAGCCATCTCTCAAGCATTCTCGCCCCACTTGCCGTTCTTGTTTTGTCCAGTACCGACAATAGTGTGTTGTTTTTGCCTCCAGAAAGGTTTCTGGTGATTTCGAGGTTTTTTCTGGTTGCAGCATCAATCTGAAGTGTATCCTCTGATTTTTCCCTACTCGGGAATTGCAACTTGGGAATTTTACCTTGCTGCGTAATTTCCAGATAGGCAACAATTGCCCCCAGACACGCCAGTTCCGACCTATTGAACTGGCCAAATGAATCCAAGGTTGCAACCTCATACATTTCTGACAAATTTCGTTTTGCCATCCTGCTATCGAAGTGGACATCGGAAAGGGGAGTCAGTGAATCGGCGGTTTCCCTGACGATACCCAATATCTGTGCGGAATAAGTCTCGGGGTAAATCACTTCCTTGGGGGAAATTCTGGACAGTTGTGAAGCAAGATTGACCAACGGAAAACTGGTAACATGAAAACTGCCCGACGAAATATCTGCCCAAGCCAGAGCTACGGATTTGCGAATTTGGTGAATTGCAGCGATGTAATTGTTTTGATTGGCAGTGAGAAGGGAATCTTCCGTAAGGGTTCCTGGGGTGATGACCCGGATGACCTCCCTCTTGACAATAGCCTTGTTTCCTCTCTTTTTTGCTTCTGAAGGGTCTTCGGTTTGTTCACAAACTGCAACCCTGAAACCCTTGCGGATCAACAATTGAAGATATTGATCAGCAGCATGAACCGGAACACCACACATGGGTATGTCCATATTGTTAGTCTTGCCTCTCTTTGTAAGGGCAATGTCCAGTGCTTCGGAAGCCTCTACTGCATCATCAAAAAACATCTCATAGAAATCACCCATTCGGTAGAACAGGAGAGCATCCTGATGTTGGCTCTTGATCTCCATGTATTGAGCCATCATTGGAGTAAGATTTTGATTGTTTTGATTCATTCTTTTACATGAACTCAAATTCTGTTTGGGAAACCTTACTGATGGGAATCAGCAATAAGGGAAATTATTTCAAACATTATACTTGTCGCCACCATGGCGGTGATTTTGTTAGGATTATCCGCCGTTGGCATCAGACAGACCACATCTCCACCAATTATGTTCAACCCACGAACCGATCTGAGGATACCGATGGCCTGATTTAAGTTGAACCCGGGTTCTCCTGGTTCCAGATTTGCGACCCCGGGAGCAATTGATGCGTCCAGACTATCCAGATCAAACGTAATATATACAGGTTTATCACCTATCCGGTTTCTGATTGTCTCACATACGGTATTTTCCCCCAGCAAATCATATTGCTTTTTGGTAATCAATTCGTAACCCAGTTGTAGGCTTGGCTGATACCAATCCAGGGTCCTTGGATTACCTCTTATACCAATTTGAGTTGAACTGTGGGCATCGACATACCCTTCCGTTACCAGTTGGGCACCCCAATGGGCAGCGGATTTTCTGGCTCCCAAAAAATGCTCAAGATGAAGAAACGTATCGGTGTGGGCATCAATGTGAAGCAGAGCAATAGTCTCACCACCTGATAAATTGGAATTCTTCCCTCCCAAGGCCCTAACCGTTCCTCCGGTAATCGAGTGGTCTCCACCAATGGAAACCGGCTTGGCTCCGGCCTTGTCTATTATCCTGAAGAATTCAGTTATATGGTCAATTGAAGCCTCATTGTTGTTCCCTTCAAGCAAAGGAACATCACCGATATCAGCAATCCTGCATTTTTCCCAGGGATCAAGCTGAAAGTCAAGATGAACCCTACGTCCAAGGCCTGATACATCCCTAACTGCTCTTGGTCCCATATGCTGATCCCGAAGTGTTGTTCCATTGCCGGTCGAGTGTGGAATGCCAACAAGTGCTATATCACAGTTTTCAGGGGTATCCTGGTAATCACATTTGAACAGGGTAGGTATACCTGCCCAGTACAAACCCTGGACAAACTTTTTTTGTGCTTCTTTCTGATTCTTCGTACTTAAATTCATCATTACTCCAATCAGGTACAAACGCCATATTTAGCAAGTTACTAATATACTACAAATGTACTAGGATATGGGTTCTAACCACCGAAAATTGCTTTCAACTAATTGCTTGACAAGTTAATTTATTTTGTTGCATTTTGAATTTCCTTCGTATTTTCGAAGGTTATATTAATTTTGACATTTTTTTGGAGGAAACAATGAGAAAAATTTTAGCTGCGTCAGTGGCCATTTCCATGGGAATGGGGGTTGCCGGCGCATCAAAGGCTGCCGATATTGTTATCGGTACACCGAACTGGCCTTCGGTCCAGATTACCGGAGAAATCCTCAAAGTGATTATTGAAGACAATATTGGCCTTGAGGTTGAAATTCAAACTGGAACAAACCCAATCGTTTTTGAAGCAATGGATAAGGGTGCCATGCATGCACATCCTGAAGTTTGGATTCCCAACCAAAATAATCTCCATAACACATTTGTTAATGAAAAGGGTACGGTTACCCGAAATGAACACGGTGTTAAGGGATTCCAGGCAATGTGTGTACATCAATCGGTTGCTGATGAATATGGCATAACCAGTATTTATGATCTGACCGATCCATCAAATGCTGATCTCTTTGATACCAATGGTGATGGCCGTGGTGAAATCTGGATTGGTGCACCTGGTTGGGCCTCAACAAACATCGAGAGAATTAAAGCCAAATCTTATGGCTATGACCAAACGTTGGATCTCGTTGAAATGGATGAAACTTTGGCCTATGCCAATTTTCAAACTGCAATAGAACAAGACCAGCCTTGGGTAGGATTCTGTTATGGTCCACATTACCTGTTTGCGATCCATGATTTGCATGTTCTGGAAGAACCCCCTTATGATGAGGCACAGTGGAATATTATCCAACCCACTGACGATCCGGCTTGGCTTGAAAAATCAAGTGCACCGGTAGCTTGGGAGGATGCTTCTCTCCATCTTTATTATCCAGTATCTTTGGAAACTGATTATCCAGATGTCGCTTCCTTATTTGCCAATATGAAGCTTGATAGTGATTCTGTTGCCGAAATGATCAAGGTCGTGGTAATTGATGGGGTTGAAATGTCCGACTTTGCAAGCCAATGGGTTGCTAACAACCAAGACAGAGTTCTTGATTGGCTAAGTAACTAAGTCGGGTTATCGACTATAACCGAGTCAATTGTAGGGTAAAAAGATTATGAACGAGCGCGTGATCAAACTGGACAATGTTTGGAAAATCTTTGGTGAGCAATCCATGGCCGCCATGGAGGCAATCAAGGAGAGAGGAATTTCCAAGCCGGAAGTCCTGTCGGAGTTTGGTTGCGTTGTTGGAGTTCAAAAAGCCACTTTTGAAGTATCAAAAGGAGAAATCTTTTGTATCATGGGCCTTTCTGGTTCCGGTAAATCCACACTGGTTCGCCACGTAAATCGGCTCATTGAACCTACATCTGGAAAAATTGAAGTGTTGGGCAGGGAAGTTGGTTCCCTGTCCAATACCGAACTCAGAGAAATGCGAGCCATGCAAATGGGCATGGTATTCCAGCACATGGCGCTCCTTCCACATAGATCTGTCCGGGATAATGTGGCCTATCCCCTTGAGATCCGGAATATACCCAAATCCAAGAGATGGGCCATATCGGATCACGCTCTCGCATTGGTTGATCTGGTTGGCTATGAAGATCGATTGCCTCGTGAACTTTCTGGAGGAATGCAGCAGCGTGTGGGTATTGCCCGAGCTCTGGCCTCCGATCCTGAGATTTTGTTGATGGACGAACCGTTTTCTGCTTTGGATCCACTCATCAGGCTACAATTGCAAGACCAATTCAAGGCTTTGGTAGCTGAACTTCAAAAGACCACCTTGTTCATTACCCACGATTTGGATGAAGCCATCAGAATTGGCCATAGAATTGCCATCATGAAGGATGGTGCCATAGTACAAATC
>CAZHIL010000036.1:0-2460 GCA_964532985.1 uncultured Albidovulum sp.
GAGATGGTAATGCCCTGTTGTAATCGTAGGTCCGTTCATCGGATGATCTTGTTTCCTTGCTATCGTAATGGGTCAAGTTTACTCCACTATCTCAATGATCTGCTTTCCCTTCTGGGGCAAACGCCTGATTTCAACTCTAACCTCAAGTTCAAGCTTGACCGTGGCAACATGCCAACCAAGCGACCCCATATTGTTCAATTCCTCCGTGGAAAGACGATTGCGAACTGTATCAGTTAATTGGGCAAAGGGTATTCGATTTTCCATCAAGCTTGCGAGTATGACCTTTCTTATGCTTTCGAATTTCCATCTGGGTATTCTCGTTACACCTTTTTTTCCAAGGGTTGGTGTTCGACAAACGACTCGATCGTCTTTCTCTATCCCAGCCATCTTTTTCTTCTTCTATAACTTCTGGTATCACGGAAGGATTTCCGGCCGGCCTCCGACATCCCCAGATAAAATTCCTTGATATCTGGATTCTCCCTAAGATCCTCGGAAAAACCATCCATTACAATGCGTCCAGACTCCAGAATGTAACCATAATTTGAATACTTCAAAGCCATATTGGTATTTTGTTCGGCAAGAAGAATGCTGACCTTCTCCTTTTCATTCAAATCCTTGACTATCTCAAAAATTTCTTCAACAAGTTGGGGTGCCAATCCCATTGATGGTTCGTCCAGCAGGATGGTTTCCGGTTTGGACATCAATGACCTTCCAATGGCACACATTTGCTGTTCACCACCCGATGTGTAACCAGCTTGGGACTTTCTTCTTTCCTTCAATTTCGGAAAGTAATTATAGACCTTCTCAAGGTCATTCTTGATATCAGAACCCCTATCATTTCTGGTAAAGGCACCTGTCAACAAATTTTCCTCGATGGTAAGGTGCTCGAAACAGTGCCTGCCTTCCATCACCTGGATGACACCACGTCGAACCAATTCAGCAGGGGTCAGATCCTGAACTAGGTTTCCTCGGTAGGTAATGGTACCCTTGGTGACCTCTCCCCGTTCCGAGTGTAACAAGTTTGAAATTGCTTTCAAGGTAGTGGTTTTTCCAGCCCCGTTTCCCCCGAGAAGAGCAACAATTCCTCTTTCCGGTAGCGAAAGGCTTACTCCCTTCAAAACCAAAATAACCCTGTTGTATATAACCTCAATGTTATTGACATCGAGAAGTGTATTACCGGATTGAGGTTCTTTTTCCATGAAGATTCAATTCACCTGACTGGAATTGCCTGGGCCTTAAATGGCCCAGGCTTCTTTTTAATCAACAACGGGGTGATAGGTTGTTTTCTTCGGCATATTGGGTGGAATCCTCAATAATCAGCGGATCAATAACTTCCTTGTCTGAACTTATCAGACCGGTAATCAAGTTCCATTCCTGAGCTTCGGCATCCCATTGCTGAACCATTGCCAAACCTTCTCCACCATGATTCTCGCAGGACCCCTCGAAAGGAGGTGCAAAATTCGGTAATCCCAATGATGTCATTACTTCATCGGAAAAAACCATGTTCTCCAAACCATCCCTCATCATGACGGGAGTAATGTTCGAAACCCCATGCATTTCCTGGGCTGTTGTAATTGCCTCGGTGAGAATAGCAGCGTTGTAAATTGCCCGATTGTAAAGTACACTTCCAACGCTGCTTCCATCCCCGGCCCCCATGCCCTTATCTAATACGAATGTTTTTAAGTCATCATAAATTGGGTAATCAGTTCCTACACCATGCAAGGCAAGAGACTTGTAATTGTGGGCCCTTTCTCCAGCAGGTATAACATCATTCTCCGAACCAGACCACCAGATACCGATAAAATTCTCCATTGGGAAACGGATATTGGCTGCTTCTTGTATGGCCACGGAGTTCATGACACCCCAACCCCACATCAACACGTAATCCATTCTTCCCCTTCTGATTTCCAACCACTGGGACTTTTGTTCCAGACCAGGATGGTCTACAGGAATAAGGGTCAGTTCATAACCATGCTTTTCGGCAAGTTTTTCCAAAGTCTTGATGGGTTCCTTCCCGTAGGCAGAATTATGATAAACAAGGGCTATTTTCTTGCCGGTAATATCACCACCATTTTCATCAAGAATATGATTGATGGCTATCGAAGCACCATCCCAGTAATTTGCCGGATAATTGAATACCCATTCAAAAATAGATCCATTTTTTGCCGAGGTTCTACCATAACCCATGGTATGCATCGGGATCTGATCAACTGAAACCTTCGGTATCAACTGGTAGGTAATACCCGTTGAAAGCGGCAGGTAAACGAGGGACCCTTGACCCTTGGTTGCTTCGTAACACTCCACACCCTTTTGAGTATTGTAACCTGTTTCACACTCGATAACCTTGACCAGTTCACCACCAATACCTCCATCACGTTCATTCAGAAGCGTGAAGTAATCCGCGATTCCATCTGCAACCGGAATTCCACTAGGTGAATATGGTCCCGTACGATAGCTCAA
>CAZHIL010000037.1:0-8451 GCA_964532985.1 uncultured Albidovulum sp.
AAACAAAGCTTTGCCCTCGCAATCCCCATCGGCGATCAAATCAATATGGATTACGAGGACATTCCTTATCTGGCAGTAATGCCTTATCCAGGTCACATCATTTGTTTCAGCTGCATGAAAATCACCTATTAGATCCACTCACACAACCTCCAAAATTCAAAGCAACTCTATAAAGCTCCTTTAATCAAATTATTTACCAACAGTTAATTATCTTCCGAAAGAATTAAATCTATGGGCCACCCGGACTAAATGGAATCTATTCATTTAACTGAGGTGGTTGATCAAGTCTCTCAAAGTTTTGAAACCTGCTGCCTGATCAGCCGAAATATCCGAACCAAATTCGCTGTTTACAGCCTTGAGGAAAGCAACTGCATCAACCGAATTTACTCCTAAATCACTAACATCGGAATCGAGGGCCGATCGGTCGGAAATATTCAATAGATTATTGGCCAAGCCTGCTACACGATTTTCAACTGAACTCATTTTTTACTCCTATAAATTAATGTTTTTAAATGATTTCGCTATTAACTTTAACCCCTGTCAAATGAAATTCAAATAGAAAACTTTTCGTCAATCCTTGAAAAAGCGGAAACCGGCCTTTTCTCACCATGCATCCTAACCAGTTCAAATCGAACCATCCTCCTTTCAATCCATATCAAACCAAAATCGTTTCCTTTGAAATGGATAACCCGGTAGGGCAATACGACACCTCTCCTCACCGGCAAAAAGTCCTCGAAAATCAGGGGTGACACCTGCTTCATAGAGCCCTGCAACAGATCGAAGGAATTCCTCTCCACCTACAGATGTTTGGCTTGAACTGGCATGGATTAAAGGGGGTGAATCATCATTGGAAGTGGTTGGCCAATCCATCGGTAAGTTGGTACCCAAAATGGAGTCCGGGCCAATCTCTACAATGGCTGTTACACCCATTTCAGATAGTGTCCTGAAAATCCTACCCGAATTTTTTTGCTGACCGATCTGAGGGTTCCAAAATGATGCATCAATCTTTTCGTCTGGCAGCAAAGGCTTCCCGGTAACCCCACTGATCATTGGGAGTGATGGTGAACCCTTGATCATGTTTTCAACTGCGTTTTCCCAATCCTCTCGATCCGGTATTTTCCCGTCATCATCCTCCCTGATAGTTCCAGCAAGAGATCCTCTCACTCGGGCTAGTTTCAAACCATCCTCCAGAGACAAGATTCCTGCAGCATGAGCAGCCGATAACTCACCTGAACCCATCCCAAATACAACATTCGGTCTTATTCCCAGGCTGGACCAAAGTGCAGTCAGGGCACTTTCAAGGGCAAAAGCTGCCGGCTGGGCCCAGACAGGTTTTTCCAACCCCTTTGACTGGCCAAACATAACCTTGAGAAGAGAAGCATCCATTTCCCTTGCAAGCAAACCATCATGGTAATCCAGAACTGCCCTTGCGACAGGTTGCGTTTCATAGAGTTCTTTGCCCATTCCAGCCCAATTCGCAATTTCTCCTGTAAAACCGAAAGCAACCTTCGTACTTACAGGAGGATGGATGTCATTTTCATCAAGGTGAAGTACCTTCAATTTCTCTCTGAGAGAGGCTGCATCTTCAAAGAGAATTCCCTTACGGTGATTGAAATGATCACGGCCCATACCAGCAGTCCAGGCCATATCTGCCAGGGTTGAGTCTTCGGCTGGAACTCCCCCGGAACAGTCGTCCAGCCAGAAAAGATACCTTTCTGCAAGTTCCCGAAGGGCCTTGGTAGATTTACCTGAGAGTGGAAGAATTCTTGGTGATCTGGTGGTTTTTTTCTCAAAATCCGGCAAGGGAACAGATTCTGGCAAGGTTGTTTCAACTGGGCAAGAAATTCCCTTAGGAGAATGGTCTTCTCCATTTATGATCGTTGGTGTCTGAGGTGCCATTCCCTCTACGACAATGTGGGCATTTGTTCCAGAGATGGCAAAGGCACTTACTCCTGCTAGAGGAGGACGGTCAGAATTCGCTGGCCATTCTCTCTGCTCTGAAGTGACTTCCACTGGAAGATCGTTCCAGAGGATATTGGGAGATGGGGAGTTGAAGTGCAGATGCTTGGGGATAACCCCATGATTCATGGCAAGCAGAACCTTGATCAACCCGGCTATACCTGCAGCTGATTCAAGATGGCCAATATTGGTCTTCACCGTTCCTAGAAAAAGCGGGTTGTCCTTTGAGCGATCTTGCCCATAGGTATTTGCAACTGCCTGAACTTCAATCGGGTCTCCAAGTTGCGACCCTGTGGCATGAACCTCCAGATAATCCACTTCGGAAGGTAAGATACCGGCTTGGCTGATCGCCTGAGTGATCACCTGTTCCTGCGCTTTGCCATTGGGAACCGTTAGACCGGCACCAGCGCCATTTTGGTTAACTGCTGTCCCTTTTATCAGGCCCCAGATCCGGTCTCCATCCGCTTCGGCATCCCTCAGGCGTTTTAAAACGACCACACCGCAACCTTCTCCTCGAACAAAGCCATCGGCTTCAGAATCAAAAGTTCTACACAGTCCCTTCTTCGACAACATTCCATATTCAGCCATGAAGGTTGTAATTCTTGGTGACAGGACCGCCTGAACACCTCCCGCCAAGGCAAGATTCACCTCTCCATCCCTAAGGCTTGCTGCGGCCTGATGAATCGCTACCAATGAAGAGGAACAAGTCATGTCAAGTGGTATGGCTGGTCCCATAAGTCCTAGGGTATAGGCAACTCGACCGATGGCAACACTTGGTGCCGTACCCAAGAAACTGCCCTCATTACCGCTGGCGGAAACCACATCTCTATATTCACTAACACCCAAGCCGACATAAACACCCGTTTGACTTCCCTTAAGCAGATTTGGTGCCACTCCAGCATCTTCCAAAGCCTGCCAACTTGTTTCAAGCAAGAGTCTTTGCCGGGGGTCCATCATCCTTGCCTCAATGGGCAGGATTCCAAAAAAATCTGCATCGAACTGGTCAAGTCCATTGATGAAACCACCCTTGCGATAAATGCTTTCGCTAGCCTTCGGGTCCCCCAGTACTCCATTCCAGGAAGCATCATCATGTCGTCCATCGGTTACGGCATTGAAACCCTCCTCAAGATTGTTCCAAAAGGAGTTGATATCTGGAGAGCCTGGGAATCTACAGGCCATTCCGACAACGGCAATCTGATCCCCACTCGGGGCTACCAATGTTGGTGGAGCAGGCAAGGATTCAGGCTCGGCTTCGGGGATTTCTCCAAGTTCCTCAACAAAATGGCGAGCAAGAACGGTGATGTCCGGGTAGTCAAACACAAGGGTATTGGAAACGGAGTAAGTATCTCCAAATGCTCGATTCAATCGATTACGCAATTCGACTGCCATGAGGGAATCCATGCCAAGATCAAAAAAACCAACCGTGGGTTCAGGGATCGAGGGTAGCCTTAAAACCGCCTGCAATTCCTCCTGCAGGAAAGATACCAGCAAGTTTTCCCTTTCAGCAGCCGGAGTCTCTCTGATACGAGAAATTATATCCTTGGACAAGGAGGGAGAACTCACTTCGATTTCCGTGGAAGAAGATAAGAGGTCTTCCAGAAAGGGAGGTTGTTGTTCAATGACGTCCTCAAATACCGACCAGTCCATCGCCATAACCACGGAGTTGGTTTTATCTTCCCTGACCAGACGGTCAAAAGCACTCATACCCTGCTGAGGCGTAAACCAGCGCCCACCACGGGCTGCTCTTTGGCGTTCAATTCGGTCGAACTGTTCAGCCGCTTCGCCAATTTCCGACCACGCACCCCAGGCTATGGCCTGGCCCGGAAGCCCGAGGGCCCGCCTGTGTCTGGCAAGTTGATCAAGATAGGCATTGGCAGCGGCATGGTTTGATTGCCCGGGATTTCCCATGACTCCAACCCGGCTTGAAAACAGTATGAAAAATTCAAGGTCGATATCCCGCGTTGCCCGATGAAGATGCCAGGCCCCAAGAATTTTGGGGCACAGAACCGTCTCAAAGCGGTCCCAGTTCTGATTAGTCAGGGCTCCATCCGACAATACACCTACACTATGGACGATACCTGCCAACGGTGGTAATTCATTCCCGATTCGTTCAAGCATCTTGTCCAATTGGACTTCATCAGACACATCGGCCAATTCCACCATCACATTGAAGCCCTTTTGACGTAAGGAGTCGATTAATACCTGTACTTCCTTATCTGGAGGGCGTCGGCCATTCAATACGATCGTTCCAGCACCCCTTTCGCCAAGCCAATCAGCTACCTCACATCCAATTCCACCTAACCCTCCGGTTACAAGGTATGTTCGGTCTTCCCGCAAGTTGCCACTAACCAGTGGTGGTGCGGTCAAAACAATTTTCCCAATGTGTCGCGCAGACCTCATGAATCTCAAGGCCGCACCAGCCTCGGCCAAGGGCCATCTGCTGTGAATTATCGGCTTAAGTTTTCCCGAAGCCAATTGGGACATCACATCCCTAAGAACCCTGCCCACCCATTCAGGATCAGTCTTTTTCAATACATCCAATTCCAGAATGGCATAGTTTACATCGGGCCGTGTGGCTGACATTTCGTCTTCGCTCAGGATATCCTTTCTGGCCAATTCTATAAACCGACCGCCTTGGGCAAGGCACGATAAGCTGGTATCAATATAACCTTCTCCGGTCAGGCTATTCAGAACAACATCAACTCCCTGTCCATCGGTGGCCTCCAGAATTTCTTTTCCAAAGGTCGTTTGACGGCTGTCAAATATGTGTTTGACTCCAACTGAGCGAAGATAGTCCTGCTTTGGTGCACTGGCTGTAGCAAAGACTTCAGCTCCGGCGGCTTGGGCCAGCTGGATGGCGGCCAATCCTACCCCACCTGCACCAGCGTGAATCAATACCCGGTCACCTGAATTCAATCCTGACAATTCATAGGATAAGGCCGCAGAGACATAAGCACTCGGAATGGTTGCAAGTTCTGAAACGGTAAATCCTTCTGGTGCTAGTGCTACAAGTTCCTCCCTAGTAATCATTTCAAATGCAAAGGCACCAAAACCCAAGCCGGTTACATGATCTCCAACCGCGATGGTTGATACTTCCGAACCCACCTCGATGACATGACCACACATTTCCCGACCCAGATCCCCTTCTTCAATAAATCCGAGAGATCGAAACACATCCCAAAAGTTCAATCCTGTGGCCTCAACGGAAATACGAACCTCCCTTGGTTCAAGGGTGCGTCTCACCAAGGGCTTGATGCATGGTTTCTCAAAGATACCACTAGGATCCGGAGCAAGGACCCATTCAGGTTCGTCAGGCAAGGAAAGTCGTTCCATTCCGGCTTCACCCCGAACCAACCGTGCCACCTGTCGCTGACCTGATCGGTAGGCAATGTGATTTTCCTGGTCGGGATATAGGAATTCCTTGACCAAATCTGGCAATGGTGCCTGAGCAGCCGGGTCAAGATCAATCATTCTGGGCTGTAGATCCACTGCTTCCAGTGATACCGCCTTACCGAAACCCCACAGAATGGCCCCCACTAAATTTCCCCCATGTTCCCTTTCAAGAACCTGAGCTCCTCTGGTCAAAAACCAAACGCCATTTTCCAATTTGGCATCGGCATCTGTTAGACCCTGGACCATGGCCAACGCACTCGCACCAATACGCTTTGCCTCCTGTTTGATCTCTTCAACAGTTGCTTCCTCATCCTGCTCTGCAAGGGCTAACGGATGGACCACACCTCGCAGGGGAATATTCTCTGGGAGGCCCTTAAACATCGAGCACCAAGATTCCCTATTTTCAAAATCCACTACGGCAGGAATTATCTTCTGATCAAACTCCTCCTGCTTCAGGTCATTCGCACCATTATCTCGGGCCAATACAATAGACTGGTTACGAGCAGACAGGTCTCGGGCAAGTTGATCGGCTATACCCTTGTCATCGCTTACCAATACCCAAACACCCGGCTCTTCCATGATTTCAGCAGGTCCCTGAGCAACAATCACACCCTTGTCAAGAAACTCGTTGGGATCGGATTCATCCACTCCAATGACTTCTACTTCTGCAAATCCCACGTCTTTGAGAACACGGTGCCATACCTTTGGCTCTGCTAGGGCATGATGGGGGCGATACTGGTCGGCAAATCTCCACCAGCCATCCAACTGTCCGAATGTCAAGTCCATCCAACCTTGTCCAGTCAGGTTTTCAAGGGCAACCAATTGACCAGATGGCGCCAGTAGCTTCAGGCAGTATTCGAGTGTTTCTTCCAGATACATGGTGGCATGCAATACGTTGGAAGCGATCAGCAAATCGTAGGAGTAGGCTTCAAAGCCCTGACTAACCGGGTCTTTTTCAATATTGAGGGGAGCATATTTGATTGCCCCGTTACCATCACCAAAACGGGCTTCGGCCTCGGAAAAGAACCCTGCGGATATATCCGTATACATATAATCGAAACGCCCTTCCGGCAATTCCGGCAGGATGGCAGCGGTTGCCGAACCAGTTCCGGCTCCAACTTCAATGATCCTCAGGCGTTTACCTTCTGGTAAACCTGCAACCAAAGTTCGAACTGTTTCTTTCATAATCCTGTTTGCTGCCTTGGCAATGGGTGCCTTCAAATAAAGATCACCAGGGGTTGGATCACCACTGCTGAACAAAAGTGTTAAAGGATCAGCCTCCCCACGAAGCACTTCATGAAGAGCCCCACCACAACGTTTGAATAGCCCGATTTCATTTACCCCGTGGGGATATCGCTCTTCCATACTGGTAACAAAACCATCCACATCGGCAGGCATTTTGCTCGGTAGTTTGTCATCGGGTCCAAGCCTCACAACAAATTCATCTTCCTTTTCTTCCAGAATTCCCGATTTGGCCAACATCTCCAATATCCTGCGAAATAATCTTTGATGCTCTTCTTTGATACCAAGGCGTTCACGCAATTCTTCCGGAATTATTTTATTGCCAACTTCCCTCACCCACCCCAGTCTATCCAGGGTCATCAATGCCCGCGATCGGGACCAAAGTTCCAAATCACCAAGAAGGTTACTTCTTTCGTTGCGTGAAACTCCCTCCTCAGCCAGATACTCCGAAAGCAAGCCTGAACTCTCGGCAATTTGATTTGGAGCTGGTAGAAAATCAGCTGGGGTTATTCCCTGGGAAAGAGGAACTTCGCGCCAGACAATTTCGTAGAGCAGGTCATCAACTCCTTCATCCGCCGAAAACAATGCTCCTGGTGTTGCCCGCTTTACCGTATAACCATCGATACCACCGATTTCATCTCCTGTTTCGTCGTAAATTCTTAATTGACAAGTTATGACCTCAGGGGGCAAACCGTTTTCCGATTCTCTGGCTGTTTCATTCATCATGACATGGCAAAAAACCTTCCCTGGCATTCGCCTGGTCAACCATAATCTTTCCCAACCAAATGGAAGATAGGTGATTTTCCCCTCAGCTCCACCGGGATTTCTAGCTGCCGCCACCACCTGAAAACATCCATCAAGCATCAATGGGTGTAGTTCTAGATCCTGCGTACCTGATTGATTAGGCAGGTATATCTCACCAAGTGCTTCTCCAAGGCGCGACCAGACCCGGCCCAAGGTTTGAAAAGAAGGGCCAAGTTCAATCCCCGTGGCGATTCGGGCCTGATAATAGGCTGCGACATCCACCGGGGATAGTTCGTTTTTGAGGTTTTCAAGATTTATTGGTTGACCACTTTCAACAACAGGTGTTCCCGAAGTAAGGTTATATTCCACATGAAGAACCCAGTTTTCTTCATTCCCCTTGCTGAATATCCTGCCCTGGGGAGTTTCCGTCTCATTATTGGCATCAATGACGAGCTGGACACATCGTCCTTCTTCCAAGGGATCATTTGAAGTGTCGTCCTTGGGAAATACCATGGCATTGTGCAATTGCATATCATCAACAACAGCTGTTTCCCTTCCCTCCGCAAGCTGGGCGGATACTGCCATCGCTCCATATAACGCACCTGGTGCAATTACTCTTCCAAACACCCTGTGATCACTCATCCAATCAGGATCAGTGGAAAACATTTCAATCTCATGGGTTATCTCACCACTGGCGGATTTTCGCCTTTCTCCCAACATTGGATGCCCTTCTCGGCGCCTTCGGCCCTTGGAACCCTCTAGCCAGAAGCGATTACGTTGAAAAGGATAATCCGGGATGGATATAAGGCGGCGCTCTTCCCCTGCAAAAAGCCCCTCAAATTGAACTGCCAATCCCGATTGATAAGCCTTGGTCACTCCAGACAAAAATGCTTCATCTCCTGAAGGCACTGATGAATCCTTGACCGGAGGAAGTAAACTCGAAATAACCACTGGTACCTTGGCTGACTCGGGCCAAGCCGCAACAGCCATGTTTCCAAGTATAGGACGCGGACCAACCTCGATGATCACATCTACTCCGAGATCAGCTGCCGCTCCAATCCCTTTTGAAAAAGCAACAGCCTCACGGGCATGTCTTCTCCAATACAAACCATC
>CAZHIL010000038.1:0-23192 GCA_964532985.1 uncultured Albidovulum sp.
ACGCCGAGCGATGGGGACCAAGACGCGGCGAAAATCTCTTGGGCAAGTGGTGATCAAACCAACCTGTTTTCAATACCTGTAACGTTTTTAGATTTCAAAGACGAAACTTTCTGCAAGGAGGTTGCCGATATGCTTACGTCAATCATAATCTCATTCGCGAAGCACCTTCCTGTATCTGGAGTTGCCGGTTTTGTGTTTGCGCATAACTACAAGGCAGCTTTGAACTCAATTGAGCGAGGTTTTGAAACTTCTTCGGAGATTACACCCATTGAGGATGAGAGCCGAATTCGGGGTCGGAATGCCTTTAACGATCTTGGAAGATGGTGAAGCTAAGACAAAAGTCGTTCTTAGAAGTAGCATTGCAGTCAATCTTGTATCTGAAGACGATGAAATACGCTCAGAAGCCATTGGGACAATAGAACATATGCTTGCCAGTGCGGCCCTCACGAGGCTCATGGCGAACAAGTTCCCCGATAAAATTCTCAAACGGGTCGATGATGAGTACGAGGGAATGCTCTTCAACTACACTGGTGGTGTGTTCGATGAATACTTTCGTGCGTCGATTTCGTGCTTTTCTGAGAAGCTGTTGAAGTTTTACGAGGAACTTACTCATGAGAATCTTGACGCTGTCCTAGTTCAGGTGCCAAAACTAAGAAGAGAATATCGGAGACACAGGGATATGGATCGCCTCTTCCCAGAAACATCCGTTCTAATTCAAAATTTCATGATGGCTATGGCTCGCTTGCTTGGAACCATGAAATGCCAAAACGTGGAACTGGCCGAGGGATCAGTTCTTGAACGCCTACTGAGTGAGAACGGGCTTCTTAGCTGGTACACACTTTTCCGAAATGACCTCATGTCATTTGATGAAGGCTTGGAAACCTGGGCGCAATTCGAGGAGATCTTTTTTGTTAACAGGCATTACGAGCGACTGGCTTTTCAGTTCAGGTTGATTCCCGAACCAATGGACAACGGGATATATGTGCATGTTGACACTAACGGTTAAATATTCACCATTGGTAACGGTTGAATAAGGGGCCATTATCCCCAGGGATGTCCATCTGTTGTGGGATGCGATGCGTTGTTTGATCCAGGAAAGTGACCGCGCGACCAGTGGGTGCAGCCTTGCTTGCTGGAGGCAATGGAAATATTTGACCAATTATGTCCGGAAGAAGTTTCATTTGGTTCGCATAACCCATCAGGCCAAACCGGAACATGTGCAGGCGTATCTTGGGCAGTACCGGGATCTTGTTGTGCGGGCAGAACATACCCTGACAAGGTTGCATGATTCACGGATGAGCCCTATTGTTATGCCTAGGAAACGGGACATGATGGCCGATTACATTGGCCATGCCAAGCGCCAGATCGACCAAGTAGACCCTTGTTTGTTCAAGGGTGAGACCATTCTCCATGACGGAAAGGTTTTTGTCAATAGCGGTATAAAATTACCCCACACCAGGTGGATATCAAAGGGCAAGGCCGGGGTTATGGTTGAACTTGGCGTTCCGCTGTGCATTGTGGAAGATGGGTGCTGTTTTATTCTGTACCACGTAAGAATGATGGGGGCATGGACAAAGAGAAGATTACAAAAATAAATGTCATTGATATTATAGGTTACCACTGAAGGGACAAGAAAATGATTACCTCAAAAAATCAATATAATCCAGATTATGCGGTCCCACCAGGTTGGGCCCTGGAGGAAATATTGGAGGCCAGGAATTTATCACAAGCAAAATTTGCCAGAATGTGTGGCCGCAGTGCAAAATTGATTAGCGAGATAATTGCCGGCAAGGCTCCAATTGACTCCGAAACAGCAATTCAGTTTGGAAGGGCGACAGGATTAAATGCAGGCATATGGGAGCGAATGGAAGCTCGCTATCGACGTCACCTTGCCCTTGAAAAAGAGGCCAATAAAGCCGAGGAGTGGAGAAAATCTTTCCCGATAGGCGAATTAGTCAAACGTGGCTGCTTTACAAAACCACAGTCCAATGTTGATGCTGTTTCGAAATTACTTACCTTTTTTGGTGTGGGGTCCATAGAAGGTTGGAACAATCAATATGGTAAGATGAATGTTGCCTATAGACATTCCCAAAGTTTCAAGAGTAATGAAATGGCTTTGGCGACATGGCTAAGGCTTGGCGAAATCGAAGCAAAATCGCAGGGGTGTACAGAATATAATAGGAGAGACTTCTACAAAGCAGCCATGACCATCCGTAGATTGACGGCTGAACCAATCGACAAAATCATACCGGATGCGATTGAAATGTGTAACAGAGCAGGTGTGGCACTTGTACTTACACCCCCTTTACCTAAAATTGCCCTCAGTGGTGCTGCAAGATGGTTGTCCCCTCGAAAAGCACTTATCTAGTTGACAGCGAGGCACAAAACCGATGATCACTTTTGGTTCAGTTTTTTCCATGAGGTTGCCCATATATTACTGCACAGCAAGAAAGAAATTTTTGTTGAGGAAGCAATGACAAATCATAAAGACCCAGATAATTTTGAAGTTGAGGCCAACGAATGGGCTTCAAATTTTCTGGTATCGAAAAAGGATTGGGACGAATTTATTTTAAGATACAATTTTTCTGAACCTGCGGTTTTGAAATTCGCAAATGAACAGGGAATTTCTCCTGGAATAATTGTGGGAAAACTCCAACACAGGGGCTTAATTCGTTACAGTTCACAAATGAACAGATTAAAACGAAAGGTTGACCTTGTTAAAATCAACTAAATTCAAGGGAGTGTTGATCTCCATATAGCAGGAAGTACAGACGATCAATCAAATTACATTCTACTTCTATTCAGCTTTAAATGCTTGAATATTGCAGATTCAAATATAAAAAATCCGTGTTTGTTACTAACCTCAAACTGGTAAAACTCCCATATAGCACAGTGAAATAGGTAAAAATTATCCATAAATTTTACTGGTTAAGAAAAATAGTTTAATAATTAAAAATATTTATTGATTAAACTTTTTGGGATGCTATATTTTTGACATGGATTTTCAACAACAGTTAAAATCATTAGGTATGAGTGTAACACCAGTTCGTTTGGCTGTACTTGAAGCCCTTAATGAAAATCCTCATTCAGAGGCTTCTCGTATATTCCAAGCTGTACAAGATAAGTTGCATGTGGCTTCCATTCAGGCTGTTTATAAGAATTTAAATGCTTTTGTTGAACATGGTTTGATAAAGGAATTCAGACCCAAGGGAATGTCTGCCATTTATGAAACCCGTGTGGGGGATAATCACCACCATTTGGTGTGTAGATTATGTGGTTTGATTGAAGATACTGACTGTCTTGATTCTGCCCCATGTCTTACCTCTACTGACCCTAAGGATTTTAAAATCGTTGAAGCCGAAATCATATTCTGGGGTATATGCCCTTCTTGTCAAAACAAACATCATAGTGAAATAGGAGAAATATAATGACCCAATCAGGAAAATGTCCCTTTATGCATGGGAGTGCTACGGATAATAATTCATCACCAACTGAGTGGTGGCCCAAGAGTTTAAATCTCGACATTCTGCATCAACATGACACCAAGACGAAACCTCTGGGGCAGGACTTTGATTATAAAAAAGAACTTCAGAAACTTGACGTTGAAGCACTCAACAAGGACATGTATGACCTCATGACGGATGAGCAGGATTGGTGGCCGGCGGACTGGGGTCATTACGGTGGCCTGATGATCCGGATGGCATGGCATTCGGCAGGGTCTTACCGTCTGGCAGATGGTCGTGGTGGTGGTGGCGCGGGCAATATCCGTTTTGCCCCTCTCAATTCCTGGCCGGACAATGCCAACCTCGATAAGGCCAAAAGGTTGCTTTGGCCCATCAAGAAAAAATATGGGAATGCTGTCAGTTGGGCAGATTTGATAATTTTGGCAGGCAATATTGCTTATGAATCCATGGGCCTCAAAACCTTTGGGTTCGGGTTTGGACGCGAGGATATCTGGCACCCCGAAAAAGATGTGTATTGGGGATCTGAAACAGAATTTTTGGCAGATAGCGAAAATCGCTTTGATGACCTCTCAAGGCCTGAAACATTGGAAAACCCTCTTGGGGCAACGCATATGGGACTGATCTATGTCAATCCAGAAGGTGTCAACGGACAACCTGATCCCCTCAAAACGGCTGCGATGGTTCGTGAAACCTTTGCCCGCATGGCGATGGATGATGAGGAAACCGTAGCCCTTGCTGCCGGTGGACATACGGTTGGAAAAGCTCATGGTGCAAGCAGTGCCGAAGTAGGTCCTGAACCTGAAGGAGCAGATATCAGCGAGCAAGGACTTGGCTGGAATAAAACCGGAGGTACAGCCAAAGCAAATGAGGCAATAACCAGTGGACTTGAGGGTGCGTGGACAACCAACCCGACCAAATGGGATAATGGCTACTACTATCTTCTCTTTACGTATGACTGGGAATTGAAGAAAAGTCCTGCCGGTGCTTGGCAATGGGAACCGATTGACATCAAGGAAGAAGATAAGGTACCGGATCCATCTGATCCGTCAATCAAGCACAATCCCATTATGACAGATGCCGACATGGCGATGATAAAGGATCCTGTATATCGAAAAATATCCGAGAAATTCTATAACGATCCAGATTATTTTGCAGATGTATTTACCCGGGCATGGTTTAAACTGACACACCGTGATATGGGCCCCAAGGCTTGTTATTTCGGACCTGACGTGCCTGCAGAGGACTTGATTTGGCAAGACCCGATCCCTGCCGGAAATAGTAATTACGATGTTGATGCCTTGAAGCAAAAGATCGCTGACAGTGGTCTGAGTATCTCGGAAATGGTAACCACAGCTTGGGATAGCGCCCGTACTTTCAGAGGATCAGACAAGCGAGGAGGTGCAAATGGTGCCCGCATTCGGTTGGCACCGCAAAAGGATTGGGAGGGCAATGAACCTGAACGCCTGTCAAAGGTGCTTTCTGTTCTCGAACCAATTGCACAAGAAGCTGGTGCCAGTATTGCCGATACGATTGTGCTGGCGGGATGTGTTGGAGTTGAGCAGGCTGCCAAAGCGGCTGGTTTTGATTCAAATGTACCATTCTCACCGGGACGTGGAGATGCCACAGACGAAATGACAGATGCGGATTCGTTTTCTGTTCTGGAACCAATCCATGATGGGTTTAGGAACTGGCTCAAGAAGGATTATTCAGTAAATGCTGAAGAGCTTCTTTTGGACCGCAGTCAGTTAATGGGACTTACAGCACCTGAAATGACGGTGTTGATTGGAGGCATGCGTGTTTTGGGTACCAATCATGGCAATAGCAGGCATGGTGTATTTACCGATCAGGAAGGCTCATTGACCAATGACTTTTTTGTTCATTTAACTGATATGGCCTACGTCTGGAAACCTGTCAATAATAATGAATATCACCTTTGTGATCGTAAAACCGGCAATGTGCAATGGACAGCCTCACGTGTTGACCTTGTCTTTGGTTCAAATTCAATTCTACGTGCTTATGCCGAAGTTTATGCCCAGGATGACAACAGGGAAAAATTTGTATCTGACTTTATTGCCGCGTGGACAAAAGTCATGAACACAGATCGTTTTGATATTCGATAAACAAGCCCAGGAATGAATTCAATGGACGGCATATCATATGCCGTCCTATTTTCTAAATGTTATGTTTCATTGAAACCCAAACAAGACTTCAAATTTAAGCAGGTCAAAAATGATAGTTTCCAGAGGACATCAAATTGCTGTAAATGAAAACTGTAATCAAAGTATTTATATGTTAAAACAATATGTAAGGCCAAATTTGCAATGATCTTTATTGCGAGGGTTTACAAAAATCCAATTTAAAACATTATCCTACCCCCTATTCTAAAGGAATGCAAAATTAAGAGGATATTACTTTTATTGGCAATTCTAGCGGTTGGGTTCGGTGTTTTCCAATTGTCAATGACAAATGATGACCACGGCATGGAACTAGGGAATGAAACAGGCCAAAACAGTGCAATGGTATCTGTGATATTGCCAGAACGGTTTTCGGAAAATGCCAATATAGGTAAACGCATTTTTGAAGCAAAATGTGCTTCATGCCATGGTCAAAATGCTGTAGGGCAAAAGGGAATTGCACCTCCATTGATACACAAGTTTTATGAACCTTCTCACCATGGGAACGAAAGTATTCAACGTGCTGTTGCACTTGGTGTTCCTGCTCACCATTGGCCCTTTGGTGACATGCCACCTGTAGAGGGTTTAACTCGGGGTGACGTGTCTACCGTCATAAGCTATATCCGAGAGTTGCAGAGGGCAAATGGAATCAAATAGCTGTCCAAGCAAAAGGGGAAAATAATGAACCGCTTTCTCAAACTGCTAACACTTGTTTCATTTGGTACATTTGTATTTTCACAGGCTTTGGCACATTCCGATATCGAAATGACCATACCTGATAATGAGGCTATACTGGAGGAAGTTCCCGAAACTATTACGATCCATATGGCAAGTAAAGTTCGATTGACTAAAGTGGAAATGCAGTATGAAGATCATCCAATTGTGAAAATCGACATTTCCGAATATAAGAAATTCCACACGGAGTTTACCCTAACCATCGAGACAATGGGTGCCGGGATTTATGACATATTCTGGCGCGCTCTTGGACAGGATGGTCATCCTTTGAAGGGATCCTTCACTTTTACTGTAATAGAATAGTTACAGATGGACTTATTGATCCTTCTTACGATCATATCAAAGCTAACATTTTACATGGGTGCTTTGTTTGCCTCGGGTACAGTTTTCTACTTGGAGCTATTTGAAACAAACAAGGCCCGATCAAGTTTCAATGGCAGTCGAATAACCATCCTATTTGCTGCTATTGGATTGATTTCTGCATTGTTTATCTTTGCCTTGACAGGTACACAGTTAACAGGTGATTTTACTGGCGCATTTGATCCACAAATACTCGGTATTCTATGGCAAACTCCAGTTGGAACTGCATTGTATTTACGTGTACTAGGATTCGCATTCATAATAATCGGTTTTTTTGCCGGTAGAATGAGCAGGATCATAACAACATCTTCATGTTTTATTGTACTGGCATCATTCCTTTCTATTGGTCATGTAACAGAACTTCCCAGCATTCTATTTCCAGTTTTGCTTGTCATTCACTTGATAGGAATTGCCACTTGGCTAGGAATTTTGTTTCCCTTGTACAGATTAAGTTTAGATCCCAAGCAGATTACAACAACCGGAGAGATCGCACATCAATTTGGTCGGTGGGCACTGTACTTCGTACCCGTATTATTGATCGCAGGGGGATGGCTTGCTTATAAACTGGTAAATTCTTTTGAGAATTTATTTACCACCGGATACGGTCAAACCCTGCTTGTAAAGGTTGTAATTGTGACAGGTCTGTTGGGCTTGGCTGCCGTCAACAAACTACGTTTTGTCCCAGCTTTGCTGGCTAGAGATGTTGAAGCTCAGAAACATCTTAAATTTTCTGTACTTGTCGAAATCATCCTGGTGTTTTTCATACTGGCTGCGACTGCGGTTCTAACAAGTGTTCAAACCTTGCCTGAGGTTCATTCTTAATTACTTGCCGACTTTTTCCCTTATTACCAAGCCTTGGCAAGGCCTCCCTTTCGGGGGCTTAACGGTTTCAGCAATAAATGTTGGTACTGCATGAATTGCAATTACAAATTTCTGATTAAGCGAAGGAACGAAAATAAAATATTCAGACCAGTAATGGCGGAAACTCACCAACCAAAATGAAAGGAAAGTTCTTACATTTATTGTGACAATCCATTTCTGTCTGACACGAGCCAGCGTTTTGCTAATTGCAGAGCCAGCAAGCGAGAAAAAAATCTTGCTTGACTAAGATTGCCACCTGTCATCCATAAACCTTTTTGAGTTGTTTCAACCCACATATTTCGCAGTTCACCGATCCAGGGACCAGGATCCCCCTTAGTACCGGAACCGTAGCCCCAGCAAGGACCCACGCGCTTGGCTGCGTCCTCATCAATCAAGGCTGCAATCCAATCGGTCATGTTCCCATAACCGGTTGCATAAATTATCGTGTTAGTTTCGATTTCTTCGCCACTTGTTAAATGAACGGCATGTTTGGAGAGATGGCTGACACCATGCCCCGAGCGGATTTCGATGCTTCCTTCCGCTACCATTTCAGAACCACCTACATCAATGTAATATCCTGAGGCTGTACGGCGGTATTTCATGCCGAGACCGGTTCCGTCCTCAGCAAAATCCAGGGTAAAACCGGCATCAGTTAACTGTTGATAAAAGCTCTGGCGGTCCCTACGAATACCATCCCAAATGGCCCGATGTCTTGACTCCAAAAGACGAAGGGGAATTGAAGCTTGCAGGATATCTGCCTTGTCAACAGTAATGCCTCCTGCTACAGCCTTGGCTGAATATAGCGATCCCAAAATCCTTTCACAATAATCCTGCTGGTTGACAACCAAGGTTGAAGAACGTTGAATCATGATTGGTTTTGACCCATTCATAGCTAGATCAGAAGCTATGTCATGCGCCGAATTGTTTGCTCCAACTATGACCACGGGTTTGTCAACAAACTCCCTCCAACTTTTATATTCGCTGGAATGTATCTGGGTACCGGCAAAGGTTTTCTGCCCATCAAATTTTGGTACCTTTGGAAAACCTGAGAGTCCAAGTGCCATCACCAAATGTGTCGGTGTCAGAGTTTTTGTCTCACCATTCTTGCAAATCTTGGCGTTCCAACTTCCTCGTACTTCATCATAATGAGCACTATTAAGAGCAGAACTTGTCCAAATATTGAGTGATAGTTCTTCGGCATAATCTTCCAGCCAATCTCCCATCATATCTTTTGGTGTGAATACTGGCCAAGTCTTGGGAAAGGATTTGAAAGGCATGTGGTTGTACCACACTGGATCATGCAACACAAGACTGTCATAACGCAAGCGCCACTGGTCACCTACCCGTGGATATTTGTCAATGATCAGATAAGGCACTCCGAGTTCCTGTAGTTGAGCACCCAAGGCCAGGCCTGCCTGACCACCACCCACGACAAGCACGTATGGCGAATTCTCTTGTGTTTCCGTATCGCTTTTACGCGTCAAATCGTTGAGCATGGTAAACAGTGCGTTGCACAGGCCATCTTCGACATATAGATAGCCTCGACCCGGTCCGTCCCTAGTTTGAAAACGAAAGAAACCTTCGTTCCCATCAGGCTTCCCTTCGAATTGTACAGCCTTGAAGCCAGTTATAGCCCCATAATCCGAACTAAATTTTGCAATGGCTTCACGCCCTTCGATGGTTTGTAGGCTCCAACCGAAAGACAGATAATCCCGCCAGAATCCTCCTTCTACAAATAATTCGGAAATGTTTGTTCCATTACCGGTGGCAACGATTTCTACAAAGTCGCTTAACCAGTCAGCGGCGTGTTTCATTCACTTAAATCTGATCTGCAAAGGACATGAGATTTTCGAGGATGGGCGGGTGCACGAGACCTGGACCCGTAGGTAATTCGACATGACCACCTTTAATGGTAATCACATCACCACAGAGCTCGGTCCTTAGAGGGTTATCGTTTACATCAACCTCGCAAGTGGAACACTTGCCTATCGCAGCACTGATCGACAGGGCTGCAACCTGACCCACGGCGGTTCCCATGAAATGAGGCCAGATTAAAACATCCTCAGGTGCTCTTTGTGCCAGATCAAGTGCACCAGAAACACCGCCCCATTTGGCTACATCCGGTTGGAGTACCTTAAGGCCTGCACAGGTCATAGAGAGGAAATCTTCAATTCCATAAACATTTTCCCCTGCTGCAAGCGGAATTGCTGTGGTTTCTGCCAGTTCTTCCCAATCCGAGAGGGGTACATCGGCACGCAGTGCTTCCTCGGCAAAATAGGGCTCAAAATCCTCAATGTCCCTGAGAGCCACTTTGGCTTGTTCGAGCGTCCAAGATTGATTGCTGTCGACCATTATACTTGATCCGTCAGGGGCTAATCTGGCAGCATTTTCAACGATTCTTGCATTACCATGCTCAGCAAAGCCAATCTTGAGCTTGAAATGGGTGTGTCCCAGTTCTGCGTGTAGGGGAATCAACCGTCCAAGATCCTCGGCATTGATCGAGGAGGCATAGGAGCGTGCCCTGGCAGACGGAAGTTCCATGAACTCTGTAAAAGAGACACCCTTGTGGCGCAATGCCAAATCCCAAAGTGCCGTATCAATACCGGCCAGAATATGCTCAAAAACTTGTGACTGGCCAATATGGAGAAAGAAAACGGATAAAGTATTACGCAATGCCTTCTGTACTTCGCGTGGATCAGAAAAGCTAAAGCCCTGCAAATGAGCTTCAATAACATCCTCGACAATATTTGCCTTGTGGGTGTTGGCACGCGGAGGAAAATTTGCCCAAATCTCCCCCCAGCCAAAACAGCCTGAACTGTCTTCTATCTTGATCAAAAGGGCAGGACGAGTGGGCATGATCCCCAGTGCCATTTTGGGTGAGTTACCTCCCGAGGTACGGATTGGAAAGGTCTTGATACGGTCGATTTTAATGGTGTCTTGGAAGTTCATCTTACCTGATAAAATAATCAACCTGTTCGGTGGTATCAAAAAAATTACCCCATGTCCCTAAGGAATAGGACCAAACTCCTGGCTGCTCGTATGGATTGGCAGGAATGATGATCTCAATAGTCACTTGACCATAACCGAATTCATAATGAAAACCCACGAGCTACCCTTTCTTCTCCAGCACCTGACGCACGGCTAACACTATTGCCGTTGCATCCAGACCGAATTTTTTCATTAGATATGAAGTTGTTCCACCCTCACAAAATTGATCCATTACACCCACTCGTTTAAAGGGTAAACCAATTCCTTCCTCAACGAGAACTTCTGCAACAGCAGATCCAAGTCCACCTATTATGTTATGGTTCTCGGCAGTTACTATCGCACCTGTTCTCGCGGCACTTTCAAGAATTAATGTCTGATCAATTGGCTTGATCGAGGCCATGTCAATAACCCGTGTTTCAATACCCTCTTTGACAAGAGTATCTGCGGCTGTCATGGATTCCCTTACACAGAGCCCGGCGGAGATGATGGTTATATCGGAACCCTCACGTCTGAGCACACCTTTGCCAATCTCCAGTTTTTGAGGTGTAAAATCTGCTGGGGTGGTTTCAGGACGTTTCATGCGTAGATAGACGGGTCCGTTCCAATCAAGAGCAAGTTTAACCATTGCTGCGTGATATTCAGGTCCGGAAGGTTCGAAAATAGCCATGTTGGGAACAGAACGCATGATGGCGACATCCTCGATGGCCTGATGCGAAACACCTAGCAAGGTGGTAATACCGGGTAGAAAGCCGACAATTTTAACCGGCAGGTTCGGATAGGCAACCTGCATGGTGATCTGATCGAATACACGTTTGGTGATGAAGGCGCAAAAGGAATGACAGAAAGGTATTTCGCCACACCGTGCCATGCCACCAGCCATACCGATCATATTCGCCTCGGCAATACCGACATTGTGAAACCGCTCGGGTAGTTCATCCCGGAACAGATCGGTTTCTGTTGGGGGAACCAGGTCGGCACAAAGTGCAACAATGCGTGGATCGACTCTCGCTGCCTCGACCAAGGCATCTCCATAGGCTCTTGGTAGCGGCTTGAATGAACGGTTGATGAAATCTGCTGCTTCCAATTGGGTCAAAGTCTCGTTCATAACTGTGCCTCCAATTCGGCTCGTGCACTGGCAGCCACTTCTGGTGGAAACCGAAGCTGGTGAAACATCAGACCTTCAAGCGAGGCTACCCCCTTGCCCATAAGTGTATTGGCCTTGATGAAACTGGGCTTGCCCTTGGTTTCCCGTGCCATATCATAGGCAGCTAGAAGAGACTCTATGTCGTTGCCATCAATTTCCTGACAGGCAAATCCAAAACTTTCCATCTTGTGCATGACTGGTTCAAGCGACATGACAAGATTCATTGGCCCTTCCGATTGGACAAAATTGTAATCAACGATTACACAAAGATTGTCAAGCCTCTGTGCCCCAGCATACATCGCTGCCTCCCATACTTGGCCTTCTTGCATTTCACCATCACCAAGAATGACGTAAAAGCGACTTGCTCGACCTTGACGCTTGGCTGCCAAAGCACTACCAACGGCCACTGACAGGCCCTGTCCCAACGACCCGCAAGTGGCCTCAACACATGACCCCATTCGCTCGGATGAGTTTATCTCCAAGGGCGACCCGTCGGTGACATAGGTTGCCAAATCCTCTACATCAAAAAATCCCCGCTCGGCTAGAGTGGCATAGAATATCGCGGTATTGTGGGCTGTTGTCAGGAAAATACGATCACGGTCTGGCCAGGATGGATTGACAGTATCCATGGTCGCCTCGGCAAAGTAGAGAGTAGTAAAGATATCCGCTGCACCAAGTCCCTGTTGCACATAGCCTTGTCCCGATGGTGCTACCATATTGACCACATGCAATCGTAATCGTGTCGCGATATTTGTCAATTCCTGTAGATTATGTTTCACATTCATGGGTAACTTGTGTTAATATAAAGTTCCATATCTTTATACCTTTGAATCAGAAGGATTGTCAACATGGATCTTCAATCAATGCGACGAACGGCTGTCCCCCTGCATGCCGAAGTTGCTGAAGTACTACGTCACCAGATATTGTCTGGCACTCTTGAGGTGGGAGCTCGCCTACCTACCTTGCGCAAGTTGGCCGAGCAGTTGGGTGTGGCCAGAATGACCGTGGTACAGGCGATGAATACTCTTGAGGATGAGGGGCTGATTGAAAAGCAATCCGGACGAGGAACCTTTGTCAGAGATGTTGAACGGCCAAGGAAACATACTCTTCATCTGAAAATGGAGATTTCGCAAATTTATGACATGGTCGATCAAATGAAGGTTTCGGTTCGTAAGCGATTCGCAACTATCGAAAAGGCTGATGATGGCCGTTATTTCCGTTACTTACGTCGAATCCATGCCAAATGGGGCAAACCATTTTGTCAGGTGGATATCAGGCTGGATGACAGCATTTTTGAAAGAGCACCTGAGCGCTTCGAGCAAGAAATAGTTATATCGGTTCTCAAGGATCTCGGTATTTCAATCACCAGGGCCAGACAGAATGTAACCATTTCCTATGCCGATTTTGCCATGGCCGAGGCACTTGGCATCAAGGTCAATTCAGGAGTATTTCGTGTAGCAAGGGAATTCATGGATACTGATGGACATCTGATATATTCGGCAATACTTTATTACCCCAGCAATCTATTGGAGTTTGATATGGAATTTACCGTTGACTGAAAATTCTCATGATGTATCAGAATAGTGTCTTGACATTTATTTATGTAAATGCAAAGATACATACTTCTAGACCATTTAGGCCATTCCAAGTTAGATTTAGGCAAGTTTATCTGGAAATTTCGGCCTTCAAAATGAGTAATGAAACAGTTTCGAGTTTTTTCTAATGATGAAGAAATAATTAGAGGCGCTAAAAGTAGGAGGATAGATTATGAACCTGATTAAATTTGCCGTTTCGAGTTTTGCGGTTTTGTGGTTGAGTATGGGTGCCGCAATGGCTGAATGGCCAGACAAACCCATCACCTATGTTGTTAGTTTTGGAGCTGGCGGAAACGCCGATATTGTTGCGCGTATGAATGCCGATGTTCTTTCACGAGAGCTGGGTGTTCCGGTCAACGTTGTCAACAAGCCTGGGGGAGCACACATTCCGGCGACCATGTCCGTTGTCGAGGCCCCTGCCGATGGTTACACCTTGTTCAACTGGTCTCCACCATCGTTCATGATTGTACCATTAACACGTGAAACACCTTATGCCCCGCTTGAGGATTTCATTCCTCTTTTTGCTGGTATATCGGCCTCAAATGCACTCTATGTACGTGGTGACAGCCCTTATACTACATTCGAGGAGTTCCTTGAGGGTGCCAGGGAAAACAAGCTGACCATCGGGGTCAACAATCTTGGTGCGCCACCCAACCTGTCAGCGGTTCAGTTGGCTAATGAGTTTGGGCTGGAGTTCAAAACCCTGGCATTGAAAACCGTACCTGCTACCATGGCAGGATTGATCGGTGGTCAGGTTGATGTAGCCGTTGGCCAGGTTGCTTCAATTCATGCTTATCAGGATGGAGAGGTTCGACCCTTGATTATCCTTGATAATGCACGTCAACCCTATATGGAAAAAGATCTTCCTGGCGTACGTACCGTTGGAGAGGCCTTCCCCGGCAAGGAAGCTGGTGTTTGGGTCCATGGCGGTCTGGCTGTCAAGGCAGGTACTCCTCAGGAGATTGTGGATAAGTTGCTGGAAGCATCCAAGCCCATGGGTGAAGAAGAGTTTATTTCGCAGGTCCCCAAATCAGTCGGATACAACTGGGTGCATGGCGTGGATGAAACAACGGCTTTGATCCAGGCCGGTATCGACCTTTATTCACCTATCTTGGATGGGCTTGGTCTACTCCAAAAATAACAGGTGTTGTAAAATTGGACACCGCACGATAAGGGAGAAAGTGCGGTGTCTATAATTTGAGGAGGTAATTCATGCTAAGCCAACGAATTGCCAACACTGTCTTTGCGGTTTTGGTCATTCTGGTCAGCTTCTATTTTGCATGGATTGCCGAAGGGTTTGAAGCTTCCGGCCTGTTGGCGAGTTCCGGCTTACCTTCGAAATTTTTTCCCCAATTGATACTGGGTACCATAATAGCCTGTGCAATCATAACTTGTTACCTATACGCGTTCAAGGGTGAGGCTGGTGGTGATGCTGGAGAGACAGTCTTTGGAACTGCGGGAGATGCGCGTCGGGGGCTTTTAATGCTGATTGTAGCGATCGTGTGCTATCTCATTTGGCGCAGCTTTGGTTTTCTTCCAATGGCAATACTGATCGGGCCTTTGTCGCTTTTGGCTATGGGGATTAAACAACCCTATATCTATGCAACTGTTTGGGTGCTAACAGGTTGTGTCTATCTTGTTTTTACCTTCCTTCTCGGTATTCAGCTGGTGTGATCTAAGGTGTTTGACCTGAATGCACTCATAATTTCACTTGGCCTGCTGGCCGATCCTGTGACCATCACATTGTTGGTAGTGGGAATTGTACTTGGAATAATCATAGGGATTTTACCAGGTTTGGGACCACCGATTGCGATCGCATTGGCCCTGCCCTTTACCTTTTACATGGAAACGATCCCCTCGATGATTCTATTGCTGGGGATTTATTCAGCTGCAATTTACGGGGGTTCAATCTCTGCAATTGCCGTAGGTATTCCTGGAACCGGTGCGGCCATTGCAACCGTACAGGACGGGCACAAAATGTTCAAGGCAGGAAGAGGAGGCGAAGCGCTTGGTTTTTCTCTGACCGGTTCAATCATCGGCGGGTTGTTCAGCGTCGTTTGCTTGGTTGTTATCTCACCCTTATTGGCAAGCCTTGCCGTCAAGTTCGGCCCACGGGAATACCTTGCAATCTGTGTCTTTGGCCTGATCGTTGTTGTTCGTGTTGCGGGCAAGAGCCTGCCCAAGGGACTATTGATGGGTACCTTGGGTATCTTTCTGACTACATGGGGCCTTGATGAGTTGAATGGGACAGAACGGTTCACCTTTGGTACTTATCATCTTTATGAAGGGCTGCCGCTTGTACCATTTCTGGTTGGCCTGTTCGCTGTTTCCGAGGTTTTGATCGGGTCAGAGCGGGCCTTGCAGAAGACCCAGTTCAGTATGGAAAGTTTGAAGGTTAAACTGCCTAGCTTGAAATCCTTGGCAGGACTTAAGGATGTGATTTTGCGTTCTTCAATAATCGGGACAATCATTGGGATCATTCCCGGGGAGGGTGCGGCAGTCGGAGCATTTTTTGCCTATTCTGAGGCCAAACGAAGATCAAAGAACCCCGAGGCTTATGGAACCGGTATTCCAGAAGGGATTATAGCCCCCGAGACAGCCAATAATGCAACTGTGGGCGGAGCTTTGGTACCTACATTGACATTGGGTGTACCAGGAAGCCCCGCGGCTGCAGTTTTGCTTGGGGCCTTGCTGATACAGGGTCTTACCCCTGGTCCAAAGCTCTTTAGCGATCGTCCTGACTTAATGTACGCAATATTCATTGGCTTGTTCGTGATCAACATTCTAATGATGTTTATTGGCCTGGTAGCGATTCGTTTTGCAGCACGGCTTATCATGGTACCAACATCTATTATTGTACCAACAGTTCTACTGTTGAGTTTTGTAGGAATTTACTCTGTTTCGTATTCATTCTTCAATGTGGGAGTGTTGCTGGGGGCTGGAATCCTTGGTTATGTGGTACGAAAACTCGGCTATTCCATCGCGCCATTATCCATTGGCTTTGTCTTGGGTCCAATTCTGGAGAACTCCTTGCGACAGTCGCTAACTATCGCAGATGGATCATTTTTGGAGTTCTTTAATACACCTATTGGCCTGACAATCTATGCAATCCTGGTGTTGACTATCTTGTGGGGACCGATTATTTCGCGGTTCAGGAGAAGTTCTACCAAGGCATGACCAGACAACCGAACATTTTAATAATCTATGCCGACCAGATGCGTTATGATGCCATGGGTTGTTCTGGCAATCCGGTGATCAAGACTGGCAATATCGACAGATTATCCGAGGAAGGTGTCCATTTCAGCGAAGCCTACACGAGTTATCCACTTTGTTGCCCTTTCCGTGCTTCAGTATTGACTGGCAAATATGCCCAAGGGCATGGAATGATACAAAATCATTTCCCATTGCAGGACGGGCAAGGATTTCTGGCCGAGTATTTTCGTGATGCCGGCTATCGCACCGGATATATTGGTAAATGGCATTTGGAGGGAGGACCCAAACCTGGATTCGTTCCACCCGACAGGCGCTTTGGTTTTGATCACTTTATTGGATTTAACCGTGGGCACAGTTACAGATCCTCGATATATTATGATGATGGCGGTCAGGCTTATCACTCAGCTCGCTACGAACCGGATTATCAAACAGATCAACTGATGGAATTCATAGATACGGCTGTCAAGGCTGGGGATAGCAAACCATTTCTAGGATACATCAGTTATGGACCACCGCATTTTCCCATGGATATGCCTGATTATCTACGCAGGATTTACAAGCCCGAGGAGGTACCTCTCCCACCGGGTGTACCGGATTCCGATTTGCAGGCAAGGGTACAGAAGTACCGTAATGAGGTGCTTTGTGGTGGAGATGGCAGGGCTGGTCACAAGAGCCATGCTTCTCATGAAACCAAGAAGGTCGGGGAGGTTGAAACCGAGGCGGAAATCCGTGAATTCATCGCTGAATATTACGGTATGATTCATAATATCGATTGGAATGTTGGCCGTATCCTCAACCAGCTAGATGGGCTTGGAGAAGCCGATGATACGATGGTTGTCTTTATGTCAGACCATGGGGATATGTGTGGACAACACGGTTCATTTTGTGGAATCAAGAATCAAGCATACCGTGCGGCGATGCATGTGCCCCTGATCATTCGTTACCCAGCACGATTCAAGCCAAAACGTACCGAAGCGGTGGTTGATGTAGGGGTGGATATGATGGCCACTCTTCTTGAACTCGTGGGGATTGAAATGCCGGACGGGCGAGATAGCCAATCCTATCTGCCGGTACTTGATGGTAAAAGCGATACAGCCCGAGATTCGATATGGTACCAGGTCTTTACCCAAACAGGTGGCAATCCGCGTGAATTCGCTCCCTTTGCTGAACGTGGAATCCGTACCAAGGACTGGCTTTACATGCGTCGAAAGGACCACCGGGTTATGCTTTTCGATCAACGCAATGATAGGGACGAGCAACATAATCTGGTTGATGATCCCACCTATGCCAAACTGATGGATGAATTTGATTCGAAATTGGGTTTACATATGAAAAAAACTGGAGATGATTGGGATATGGCCGCCGACTTCCCTCCGCCGGATTGGGTGACACATGAAGAGGCCGAGGTCTATCTCCAAAAGGTCCTTTTACCAAGTTCCATCAATGTACCATGAGTAAATTATGCTGTTGAAGGGTGCACTAAGTTTTGACCCTGCGCCATTCGACGAGATTAGCTATGATCTCTGCCGACGTCGCAAGGATGTGGTGATCATGAGTGCCGATCTCAGTAAATATTGCCAGGTGGTTCGTGTAAAAAACGAACTGCCGGCACAGCATCTGGATGTGGGTATGGCCGAACAAAACCTGCTCGCTGTGGCTGCCGGTGTTGCAAAATCAGGGCTAATTCCGGTGGCAACCTGTTTTGCCTGTTATATCACCAGACGCGCTTATGATCAGATGATGATCTGTATGGGTTCCGGGTCTGGTCCTGGAACAAATCGGAAAACGGGACCAACCAACATTGCCATTGGCTTTACCCCAGGTATCGCCAATCCGGCACGTATCCACCATCAAGCTGCCGAGGATCTTGGCATGGTACGAGCAATTCCCAATGCAACCGTGATTGATCCCATGGATTCGACGGATTTTCGTGCAGCTCTTGATGCCGCCGTCGATCGACCCGGTCTCACCTACATTCGTGGGCATCGCGGTGATACACCCCGTTTGCTTGACAGTAGGGAATTTTCCTTCGAGATTGGTAAAACCTACCCGTTGAAGAAAGGTCGGGAAATCGGGATCATTGCGACAGGTCTTGGCACCCAATGGGCACTTGAGGCTTCGGAGCTATTGAGTGAACAGGGGGTTGAACATTCCCTCCTTCATGTCCCGACCATCAAGCCTGTCAATGAGGATGAAATTGTTGATTTTGCTTTTGCCCACAATCAGATTGTAACAGTGGAAAATCATCAAATTGTCACGGGACTCGGATCATTGGTGACTGAGATAATTTCCGACATTGGAGGGGGACCGCGAGTCAAGCGTTTTGGCCTGCCCAATAGTTGGGCACCAGGTGGAACCATGCCTTACATTCGTACACAACTTGGCCTTGATGCCCTATCGCTAGCCACTAATATTGCGGAGTGAGCACGGTGAGAAACGACCGTAAAATACTTGATTTGGAAATCATGGCTGCCAGAATTCGACGCAATGTGCTCGAAATTTGTCGTCAAAGAGGAGGGTATGCCGCGCAAGGGGTGGCTCTTGCAGACATTGCGGCGTGCCTTTATTTTGATGAACTGCGTCAGGATAATGAGGGTTGGTATCATGATCGGTTTGTTCTGTCGAATGGGCACGATGCGATCATGACTTACGCCGCTCTGGCTGAATCCGGTCATTACACAATGGAAGAATTGCGAACCTACAATGAAGATGGAACCAAAGTGGATCAAAGTCCTATAGAAGGCCAGCTGGGATTTGAAATTACGGCAGGCTCTCTGGGGCAGGGACCAAGCCAGGCTGCAGGGCTGGCCTGGGGTTTACGCCAACAAGGTATTGACCAGCGGGTCTATTGTCTCTTTTCCGATGGTGAACTGCAGGAGGGCAATGTCTGGGAAGGGGCCATGTTTGCTGCACATCAAAAGCTTGACAACCTCTGTTTTATTGTCGACAACAACGATATGCAGGCTACTGGTCATGCCGGAGATGTCATGGGTGTTGAGCCGGTGGATGAAAAATTTACTGCCTTCGGTTTTCGGACTCGCCGAATCAGTGGAACTGATATGGCTGAACTCCTTGACACTTTTGAAGAGGCACGCAATACAAAGAAAAAACCTTTTGTCATGATATGTGACACACATCTATGGGATGGAATTGATTGCCTACAAAAGGCTTTGCCCATGGCCCATTATACAGCCCAAAGTGCCGTCGATTGGGACAAGGGGATAAAGGAAATCGAAACGACATTGACTAAATTGGAGGCAAAACAGGATGGGTGATTTACCCTTGGGTGGCAAGATTGCCGTAATTACCGGAGCCGGACGCGGTATCGGCAAAGCAATTGCGTTACGTTTTGCCAAGGAAGGTGCGGATGTTGCACTCTGTGCCCGCTCGCAGAAAGAGCTGAGTGAAGTGAGTTCTGTTATTGACGAATTTGGCCGCACATGTGTTTCACTATCCGTCGATTTGGCCAATCCTGCCCAAGTCAGGAGCTTTTGTGATCGAATTATTGACGAATTCGGTGCCGTGGACATGATTGTCAACAATGCCGGTGCCTATCTTGAAAGAGGAGCATTTGAAGATTCTGACCCTGATCTATGGTGGACAACCATGGAGGTAAACGTCCGTGGACCCTATCTGATCACACGCCATTTACTTGCGGTTATGCGCCGAAGTGGCAAAATTATTAACCTCACCTCCGGCAAGGGCTATAGTGCTGGAGCAAACAGCAATGCCTATCATGTCTCGAAGGCTGCATTGAATATGATGACCGAGGGTTTGGCCAATGAGTTATGGTCGAGAGGTATAGATGTAAACACGCTGGTACCGGGGCCTACAGCCACAGCGACTTTTGATAATGCACCCCCAGGTCAGGAACGCTCACCAGAAGAAATCCTGGCCCAGGATAAGAGTGACTTACCGAAGGGACTTCCTGCATGGGAACGGGTTAAACATCCTGATGAAGTTGCCGATTTTGCATTCTATCTTGCTACACGCCCCGTTGGTGGACCTACTGGTCAAATTTATTCTTTGGCCCGCCGTCCCCTGTAGACATTTAAGGGGGAAATCTGGTACTTTTCCAGATATAATTGAGATTCCGAAATGTCAGACCGTGCTTCTGAAAAAACATGCTGTAGTCCCGTACGAACGGAGAATAAGCGTGTCATGAGGGATCAGCCAGCAAAAAAAGAAAAAACAAGCAAGGATTTTGCCTCTGTCAAAGTGCCAGGTGGTATTGCCTTTTTAGGTACGAATCGCCCAGAAATTCCCGATGATGGTGAGGACCCCTTGTGTAAAAAACGCGTAAAACCGTTTCGAATCGGTCAAACTGCTGTGACGAATCAGGAATTCCGGCAATTTGTAGATGAAACGGGATATATAACCGATGCTGAGCGATACGGCTGGTCCTTTGTCTTTTGGACTGATGTTTCCAAACTGGTTCCCGCCACCCAAGGCGTCCAAGGTGCAGGATGGTGGCGAAGAGTGAATGGTGCTACTTGGAAAAACATTAACGGTCCGGGAACCGAGGTTGAGTTCTGGCATCCTGATCATCCGGTTGTTCAAGTATCGCACACTGATGCCTTGGCCTATGCACTTTGGGCTGGCGGACGATTGCCGAGCGAGGTGGAATGGGAACATGCTGCCCGGGCTGGTCAAGGGGATGTTCCTTTCCCTTGGGGAGATACCGATCCCAATGATACTGACAATTTTCCCTGCAATATCTGGCAAGGTGATTTTCCGTATTTCAACACAGGTTTGGATGGTTGGAAGACAACAGCACCGGCAAAATCCTATCAACCCAATGCTCTTGGACTTTACAACATGATTGGCAATGTGTGGGAGTGGACAGGGGATACCTATCGGGTTAACTCACGAAAAAAACAAGTTCGCCAACGGATGAGCCAAATGCGAGGATTCAAGTTACTCAAGGGGGGATCATTCATTTGTCATCGGAGCTATTGTTACAGATACCGGATAGCGGCCCGAACAGGTAATTCACCTGAAAGCTCTACAACTCATCAGGGTTTTCGGGTTGTATGGGATTTATGATGTTATTTTACGGTAATGGATTGTGCCAACAGTTTGACAGTTACAATCATCGGTATTGTTTGCCTATCCCGATCGGGTTTGATTCTTGACCAGTGCAGCCATACGGTAAAATCCATGTATCATTTTCGAGTATGGTGTAACCAGGAAAAAGGTTAGTACCGTTCCCAGATGGATTGGCAGGAGCCATTCAACCAAAGCCGTTCCAGTAGCAGCATACAACATCAGGCCCGTGGCACTTACTGAGAACAGCAACAGAATAAATGCCATCTCACTGCCCCAAATCCGGACGACACCCAAACTTGGATCTGCCTTGGTTTTCAACCAGGCCAGTCCCCCTGTTCCCAGGCAAAGCAACAATCCACCCGGAACACCCAATAGTTTGGGTAGTGAATACCAGGAATAGGGTGCCTCAAGTCCGAAGGCATAATGCAGGATTGTGCCAGCAGTGGTTGAACCGAAACACATGAGGAATCCCCAAAAGGTCATTTTATGCAATGCTGAACGTGTCTTGGTAAAGCGGTCCTCGTCTTCAAAATTACAGCCATCACCATGGCCTCCCTTGAGATTCCGCAGGGTAATCGCCTCTAGGCTGGCCTGCCATAATTCCGTCAAGGTCATCTTTTTTCCACCGATATATCCCCAATAACGATTGATGGATACTCCTGTGGCAATTAGCGGCAACAGAAAGGAAGGTAGAAAGATCATTACCATAAGACCGTGTGACATGTGTGCATAAAACCCTTCTCCGTCTTCGGGTATGAATGTATTTACCAGCCAAAACAGAAAGGCCAGTGAACATGTCAAAACCACCACCATGATCATACCTGACCGATCAAACATGTTGGCGAAACCTTGGGGCCATGAGAACTTCTTCCAACTGTCATACCTTACTTCATCCAAGGCAGCCGGGAGATTGATCGCAAACTCATGGGGTGGAGTATATTGACAGGCATAATAGCATCCCCGGCAGTTGTGGCACAAATTGGCCAACTGGATAATGCTGCTGTCAGAGAAACTTCGTTCGGCAAACATGGCAGGAAAAACCGAACAATATCCCTCGCAGTAGCGACAAGCGTTACAAATCTCAGCTTGCCTTCTTGCTTCAGATATTGAATTATCTGACATGTTCCGCTGCTCCTTGCCCGGCAAGTCGACCAAATACCGTACCGATAGTCATTCCAAATCCGGCCAAGTAACCTTCACAAAGGATTGAACCTGCCATAATTTCCCCGGCAGCCCAGAGATTTTCCACCGGACCTTCCTTACCCTGAACCCTGGCCTGTTTATCCACTTTCAAACCCAGATAGGTGAATGTAACCCCCGGACGTAATTCATAACCATAAAAGGGTGGTTTGTTAATTGGTCGTGCCCAATTGGATTTAGGTGGATTGATTCCCCTAGTCGACAATCCGTCCAGTTCGGTCGGATGAAAATTCCCCGGCTGGCAGGCTGTATTAAATTCATCAATGGTCCGCATGACTCTTGATGAAGGCAGTTGCATCTTTTGGGCCAACTCCTCGATTGTGTTTCCCTGAACTGGTGGAAAAACGGACGGCATAAAAAGTTCAAGCGATTTTGAATCTATGATCGCATAACCTACCTGATCGGGCTG
>CAZHIL010000039.1:0-9088 GCA_964532985.1 uncultured Albidovulum sp.
GTAATGCTGTTTGCCATATTTGTTGGATTTCCGATTTCCTTTACCCTGATATTTCTGGGCTTTGTCTTTGGTGCCTGGGGGTTTGGCGGTACCCTTGTATTCTATCTGCAAACCCTTCAATTCAATTCGGTCATGCTCGAACAAACCCTAGCGGCAGTTCCCCTTTTCGTATTCATGGGTATCGTCATGGAGCAGGCCGGTTTGATGGAGAGGTTATTTTCTTCCGTTCAGCTCATGCTTTCACGAACACGTGGTGCCCTTTACCTAGCAGTTTTATTTGTTTCAACCATTTTTGCTGCCGCTACTGGAATTGTTGGTGCTTCCGTTACAATTTTGGGTATTATGGCCTCAAAAACCATGAACCAGTCTGGTTATGATACAAAACTGGCGGCAGGTACAATAACGGCCGGTGGTACACTGGGTATCCTCATACCACCCTCGATCATGCTCGTGGTTATGGGACCCGTTCTGGAAGTCCCAGTTACCGATCTGTTTTCGGCAGCCATCATTCCAGGTATTCTATTGGCCTCACTATATGCAGCTTATGCCATGATCCGATGCTGGTTGAACCCTGACCTGGGGCCAATCCTTCCAGTTGAGAAGCAACCTCAAACATCACCTTACTATTGGTTAGAGGCTGTAACAGTCATCTTTTCGATCGTGGTTCTTTTTGTCTTGTTCTTCCTGTCCCTCTCCGGTGCTCTTGCAGGGTTGTTCCCACTGTCATGGCTGATCATACCCCTGGCTTGGGGCTTGCTCATGCTCTTTGGTGCCAAATGGGTCAAGAAGGTTAGACCTGGAGGTTTTTATTTTTCTGATCTGTGGTATGAGTTCTTCATTGGGTTGGTACCTCCTTCAGGACTAGTAGCATTCTCTCTTGGGTCTATCCTGTTTGGTTGGGCAACCCCAACCGAGGGTGCCGGTTGTGGTGCAATGGGTGCGATAATACTTGCTCTTGCCTATCGAAAGTTGACCTTTGCAAAATTTTATGAAGCGCTGATCAAAACCCTGGAAATTACGGTATTGATCCTGTTCCTGGTTGCTGCTTCCAACTTCTTCGGGGCGGTCTTTTCAAGGTTGGGAACTCCTACCATGCTGACCGAGATACTCCTTTCCGTAGAGCTTTCTGAAACGCTTATCCTAATCATCATCATGGCTCTGATCTTTCTGTTGGGTTGGCCGCTTGAATGGGTTCCTATTGTCCTCATCATAATACCCATCCTTATCCCTGCTCTGGACAAGATTGGTGTCAATCTTACCTGGTTTGGTATTCTGGTCGCTGTCAATTTGCAGACCGCATGGCTAAGTCCGCCAGTGGCCCTATCGGCCTATTTTCTTAAGGGAGTTGTACCGAGCTGGGATTTAGCGGATATCTACAAGGGGATGTTACAGTTCATGGTTATCCAATTGTTGGGTTTGATTCTTGTTTTTGTTTTCCCACAATTGGCTCTTTGGTTGCCAGAATTTATTTACGGTCAATAAAAGGTAAAGTATTATCATGGCTGACGAATTTGATTTCGCAGTAATTGGTGCGGGCTCGGCAGGCTGTGTTCTGGCGAATAGGCTGAGTTCAAACCCCCAAAACAAAGTTGTTCTTCTGGAGGCTGGGATCAGGGATTGGAATCCCTGGATTCATATTCCCATCGGATACTTCAGAACCATGCACAACCCAAGTGTTGACTGGTGTTTCGCCACCGAACCCGATCCAGGGGTCAATGGACGTCAAATCGATTGGCCTCGTGGCAAGGTTTTGGGTGGATCCTCATCCTTGAACGGATTGTTGTATGTCAGGGGACAACAGGAAGATTACATCAGATGGCGGCAAATGGGCAATGCCGGTTGGGATTGGGATGATGTGCTACCTTATTTCAAAAGGGCTGAATCCTATGAAGGGGGTAGTAATGAGTTCCGAGGGGATTCAGGCCCTCTCAGTGTATCCAGAATGCCTTTCTACCGACCGATCTGTGATGCCTGGGTCAAGGCAGCCGAGGCCAGTGGATATAAATTCAATGATGACTATAACGGTTCCCAGCAGGAAGGTGTGGGTTATTTCCAGATTACGACAAGAAACGGGCGGCGATGTAGTGCCGCCGTTGCCTATCTTAATCCAGTGAAAAGCAGAGCCAATCTGAAAATCATCACACGGGCCCAGGCAACCCGATTGAACCTGACAGATGGTAAGGCAACGGGCCTCTTCTATCGCGATGGTTCCGGTGCAGAAAAGGAGATTCGGGTTAATGGCGAAATCGTGTTGTCTTCCGGCGCTATTGGATCTCCACACTTGCTAATGCTATCTGGCATAGGTAATGCTGGGGAACTTCAAGATGCCGGAATAGAAGTTAGGGCTGATCTCAAGGGGGTTGGCAAAAACCTTCAGGACCACTTGCAAGCCCGGGTTGTTTTCAAGTGCAACGAAAATACACTCAATGATGAAGCAAACAGTCTCATTGCCAAAATGGAGATGTTTTGGCAGTACGTAACCTCCCGAAGTGGGGCGATGACAATGGCTGCAAGTCTGGCGAATGGATTTATCAAGACAGGGGATCATGTCGAAACCCCCGATATTCAATTCCATGTGCAACCCTGGTCGGCCGACAGCGTTGGCAAGGGTGTTCATCACTTTTCAGCCTTCACCTCTTCCGTTTGCCAGTTACGTCCTGAAAGCAAGGGTGAAATCAGGTTGAAATCCACTGATCCGATGGTTTACCCCGAAATACATCCAAATTATCTTGCAACTGAGACCGATTGTAGAACCATTGTTGATGGGGTAAGAATTGCCCGTAATATAGCTACTCAATCACCCCTGAAGGAAAAGATTTCAAGCGAGTATCAGCCCGGGGAGGAAGTTCAAAGTTATGATGAAATACTCAATTGGGTCAGAGAAACCTCAACCACCATCTTTCACCCGACAGGAACCTGCAAGATGGGACCCGGGGAAGATGCCGTCGTTGATGAACGGCTTAGGGTCAAGGGCATTGATGGCTTGCGTGTAGCAGATTGTTCCATCATGCCTGAAATCGTATCCGGCAATACAAATGCTGCAGCCATAATGATTGGTGAGAAAGCCAGTGACATGATTCTTGAAGAAAACAGGTAGAATAACTACACTAAATCCTTAGTCGAACCGGACACTCATCAAAAATAGTCGCAGGTTATCAGGTTTATGGAACATTCACTTGCTGAAAGAGCAAAAAAATCATTCCCGGCAGGAACTCTCGGGAATTTTGATGCTGGAGTTTTCATAACCAAAGGTAAAGGTAGCAGGGTATGGGATCAGGACGGTAAGGAATACCTGGACTACCTGATGGGATCAGGACCCCTAATATTGGGTCATTCTCACCCTGAGGTTATCGAGGCAGTAGCTTCCCACCTAGATAACGGCACGACATTCATGGCCAATAACCCAAGTGCACTGGAGTTGGCGGAAGAAATCATCAATGCCGTAACCTGTGCCGAACAAGTCAGGTTCCTTTCCTCTGGATCAGAAGCGGACATGTATGCCGTCAGGTTGGCCAGAGCGTACACAGGTAAGGACAAGATAATCAAGTTCGAGGGTGGTTATCATGGCATGGGTTCTGAAGCCCAGATGAGTTTGGCTCCAACGAAACTTGCCAATTTTCCACTAGCAGTACCCGATAGTGCAGGAATTCAGGAATCAATCAGAAGGGATACCCTTATTGCCCCCTTCAATGATGCCAGTTTTCTTGAAAGCCTTCTGAACGAATATGAGGGAGAAATCGCCGCGGTATTCATGGAACCGTTCCAAAGGGTAATTCCTCCCGAGGAAAGCTTTCTGGACTCCGTCCGGGCACTTTGTAACAAGCATAATACCTTGCTCATTTTTGACGAAATTGTAACCGGCTTTCGCTTTGCCTATGGGGGTGCGCAGGAAGTCTATGGAGTTGTTCCCGATATATGCACCTTGGGAAAAATCATTGGTGGTGGTTTCCCACTAGCCGCAATTACAGGTAAAAAAGACATCATGGACCATTTTGACAAATCCATTGTTGGAAACGACAAGTGGCTTATGATGATGGGTACCCTGTCTGGCAATCCCATTGCTTCCATTGCCGGCTTGAAAACCCTGGAAATTCTTCAACGAAAAGGGGCCTATGATTTGTTGTACTCCCATGGTGAAAGGATAATGGACATCTACCGGAAATATCTGGATTTATCGGGATTACCCTATCAGGTTGTTGGACATCCAACCCTCTTTGACATAGTCTTTACAGACAAGACGGTAAAAAACTATCGTGATGTCTTTTTCTCTAACAGTTCAAGAAACCTTACCTTCAATAAGGTACTGAGGGAATGCGGATTGTTTAAAACACCTACCAAATTATACCCCAGTCTAGTCTTGACCGAAGAAGATTTCGAACTGACCGTAGAGGCAGTTAGACAAGCCACTGATGCCATTACTACTGTCCATTAGGATTTAACTTTATTCCATATACCCAATTGTGAATTAACATGACGCTATACATTACTGGAGAAGCCCTGATTGATTTTGTCCCAAGGGCCAATGAAAATGGGGAAACAGCATTCATTCCGAAACCAGGCGGTTCACCATACAACGTTTCTTTGGCAGCAGCCCGAACAGGATGTGAGACCTATTTCCTCGGTAATTTTTCACATGATTTCTTTGGCGACCATTTGCTCAACCATTTGCAAAGAAACAATATCAATTGTTCCCTCATTGAAAGAAGTGACCTTCCAACAACCCTGGCTTTTGTCAGTTATGAGGATGGAGAACCCAGATACGCCTTCTTCAATAAGAACTCTACCAACAAAAACCTCAATCCCGTTCTGGAGAGGAATACGATTTCGCCCGGAAGTTTTCTGCACGTAGGTTCAATATCGCTTATAGAACCACCGGCATCTGACAGAATTCTAAACCTGGCCTCTAAATTGGCTGACAAGGTTGTGATTACAATCGATCCAAATGTCCGAACCAATCTCATTGATGACAGGGAAAAATGGCTTAGGGAAATCAATCATTTGTTTGGTCTTGCCAGTATTATCAAACTCAGCAACAAAGATCTTGAATTCATAGCTCCAGATTTAGCTCCTGAAGAGTTTGCTCATGATTTGCTAGATCAAAAAGATAGGATGATCATAATCACTGCTGGAGAAATGGGTTGTAGCCTCTTCACAAGAAATAATCACATTTCCCAGCAGGTTCCCAAGGTAAAGGTTAAGGATACTGTGGGGGCAGGTGATACCTTGATGGGTACAATACATTCCTGGTTGATAAACAAAGGCATTTCTACCAAGGGCATGATTCAGAATCTCGGCAAAGATCAACTTGGAGAGATGTTGGAGTACTGTACGATTGCAGCTGCCATCAATTGCACCCGAAGTGGTTGTAATCCCCCCTACCCTGAGGAAATTAATTCTTTCCCAAGATAAATGGCACCTGAAGAATCACCCCTTCTTAAATACATGCTGTCAGATTACATAAGATTCTTATTTTTCCTAACATCAAATAGAAAAGTTTTGACCGGAAACTAAAGTCAAGAGATTAAATTCCAAAATTCTGGTAAATAAAGATTTCTCACGAAATTGCCCCAATTGAATTTACAGATTGTTTGAATTCATCCAGATCTCAAAATTATCTCTTTCTTCACTAGAAAGAAAAAGACCATATTTAGTTCTTCGAAACAATATATCGTCTGCAAATTTCGCCATTTCATGTTTAGCGAGCCACAATGCCTCCCGTTCATAGAAATTGCCACCAAAGCACCTGCCCAAATCAGATTTGTCTCTGACGCCATCCAAAATATCCAATGCATCCGTTCCATAGGTTGTACCCAAATGCCTTAGAAGAGGTTCATCTAAAAATTCGTGTTCCCTTGTAAATTGACTATACCAGCTGTTGAAATCACCTAGGGGAATATCACCCCCGGGAAGGGGTTTGTTGGCTGTCCATGGATTACCTGAATTGTGTAGGAAAGGATCAAGCATATTCAGGACATCCTCGGCCAGAACCCGGTAAGTCGTCAGTTTACCACCATAGGCAGAAATTATGGGGAGTTTATCGTTGACCATGGTCATGTTTAGGTGATAATCCCTTGTTACCGTGGATAAACCCTTTCCGTTATCACGATCAAAAAGAGGACGTACGCCTGAATAACTGGAAATTACATCATCTGGGCCAAATTGCCTTGTGAAATGACTATTCAGAATTTCTAGTAGGTAATCCTGCTCTGAAGGTAAAATACTTGCCTCCTCGATGGGACCCTCAAGGTCCCTTTCGGTTGTACCCACAATGGCAAGATCATCAAGATATGGAACAACAAATACAATCCGTTTGTCTGTATGCTGCAATACGTAGGCATGGCTTCCCTGCCACCATTTTTTCAAAATGATATGACTCCCCTGAACGAGCCTTAAATCGTCAGGTCTATTCAAACCTATAAATTTGCTGGAATTTGATTTCAACCATGGACCCGTTGCGTCAAATAGAATTCTAGCCCTTATTTTTTCCAGAACCCCGGTTGTCTTGTCCCGGATCGATACAATCCAATGATCTTCGTGCGGCTCAGCACCAATAAATTCTGTCCTGGTTCGTATCTCTGCACCATTTCTCTTGGCATCCCTGGCATTCAAAATAACCATCCGGGCATCATCTGTCCAAACATCCCAGTATCCGTATCCACTTGAATACTGCTCCTTGACTTCAAAACCCTCAGGTGAGGAAATCAGGTTTACCTTATCCGTTGACGGTATCAGCCGTCTACCTCCTAGATGATCATAAAGAAATAAACCGGTTCTGATTACAAGGGGATTTCGAATTTTGTTATTGTTTATGAATATGAGCCTCAATGGAAAAGAAATATGCGGAGCTATATTGAGAATGACCTCTCGTTCGATCAAGGCCTTTCTTACCAAGCTGAATTCAAATTGCTCAAGATATCTCAATCCTCCATGAATGAATTTGGTGGTTCTGGAGGAAGTCCCCTGAGCCAGATCATCCTTTTCACAAAGCATTACCGAAACCCCTCGACCTGAGGCATCTCTAGCGACCCCTGCACCGTTTATACCTCCACCAAGGATAAACAAGTCGAGTGTTTGATTTGTGTTCAATTATTGCTCCAATATTTCCAGCCTACGGAAATTCAGGTGGATGGGCTTGGTTTGATTGTCAAGCCTTCAAAAGATTATTGACTTTGAGAAAATCCAGCATGGTCCTTACACATTTCTCTGGCTGTTCCAATTGAAGAAAATGGGTGGATTCTGGTATGAAGTCATAGTCCACATTCATTATATTATTCAAGTCAAATGACGGCAGGTAGGAAAAGGGCAAAAGGGGGTCGGCACCAATGGCCTTTGTCGGGCATTGGAAATGGTCGAAATCAACAATTACAGAAAAAGACCTGGCATGGTAGATGATCTGGGCTTCATATTCCCTGGGACACCGGAGTTGATACCCGCTATTCTCCTTGCACTTTCGAAAAGTTGCTCTTGCAAATAAATCCAAGGTTCCAGGTACCATCCGGCTAAACCCTGGAAGAAAACCCAATACTTCGACATATTCTTCAATACACCTGATCCACTCAACACGGTTTCTAGTCATTCGGGCAACTCTCCTCGTTGCAATATCAAACTCAAGAGGATAATTTTCAGGTTTGCAGACTGGGGGATCAAATAGAATTCGGGCTTCAAGTTCACTCCCATTTGTTGGAGAAAGCAGTGCTGCCAGGGCTGAAACAGAATGGTAAATTCCTATTTTGGGTTTATTGCCAAATATTATGTCTATTTCTTCAAGAATTTTGTTGTGATCACTGACAAAGCTTGGAAGGTTATGTTTTTTTTGATCACTGATGCTGTTCCATCCATGATTTCTCAAATCATAAACAATGATGTCGAAATCTTTTTCCAGAAGTGACCAAAACGGGTAGTACAAATCAATTGCCAATCCATTTCCATGGCAAATAACCAACCTCTGACCCTTTGGGTTGCCGTGACGCCTTAGGAAAATCCTTGTCCCATCCTCCATTGCAGCTTCATGGATCGAAAGTGGTTCTGGTACCACCCAAACTTCCGCTGAACTATCCATATTGCAGGGCATTTAGATGAATTACATTCAAAGAGGGCTTACTCGAATTCCTAAACAGAGAAACCCTTGGAAAACTTATCATTCCAAAATGATATATTTCGATAATTTCCAACTTCACGGCTGGGTAATTTCCCTAGCATGTGCCAGAGATGCAACAAAATCCCTGTTACCTATGAAATCCAGTTCCCACTGGATATCAGGCAAATGTGGAAATCTGAATTTTCCCCTGCTTGCCCCCTGTCTCATTCTCTGGGGAATCTCAAATTGGTTTGGGTTCAGGGAAAAGCCTGTCCCAAGTGCCTTGATCAGGGCTTCCTTGAGTGTCCATAGCCGGTAAAACAGGTTGAGTTTTTCTTTCCCCGAGGCACTTGCCAATTCAGATTGTTCATCATCAGTAAATACCATTTGGCCAATTCCCTCCACATTTGGTCTTTCAACAGGAACTTCAAGGTCAATACCCAGTTGTCCTTCAGGGGCAATTCCAACCAAACCATGATTACCGCTGTGAGTCAGGTTTACACTGGCATTGGCTAGGATACCATCAACCAAGGGGATTGGTTTCCCATGGGCATTAGTTTCAAAAGAAAGTTGCTCATTCCTGCATTTCAGAAAACAACACAAAATCTGCCGCATGGCTGACCGTGAAAGGACAAATTCACGACGAGGCCGGTCAAACCGATACCTGCTCAAGCGTTCCTTTTCCTTTTGATCAAGCCAAAACAAAGCTTTGTCCTCGCAATCACCATCGGCTATCAAATCAATATGGATTACGAGGACATCCCTTATCTGGCAATAATGCCTTATCCAGGTCACTTCATTTGTTTCAGCTGCATGAAAATCACCCATTAGATCCACTCACACAACCTCCAATATTCAAAGCAACTCTATAAAGCTCCTTTAATCAAATTATTAACCCTTTTAGTTAATCAAATTCCGAAAAAATTAATTCTACGGGCATGCTACCTGGACTAAATGGAACCCATCCATTTAACTGAGGTGGTTGATCAAGTCTCTCAAAGTTTTGAAACC
>CAZHIL010000040.1:0-2198 GCA_964532985.1 uncultured Albidovulum sp.
TTTTAATTGTCATACGTCAAAAACGACCATCATTTTTTACTAAATTTTACTTTTATTTCTGCTTTACTTTTCATGGCCTTCACAGAAAAGTTTTTTGCAACTCATTACCTGCGATCAGACAAATATGGGAATAATACTTTGACGGGATAGCAAACAAAAAAAGGGAGGGATAATTGCTTATCCCTCCCAGTGGGAGAAAAAATGAAAGGTTTTGTTTACTTGGCAGTGCCTATTGCCAGCTCGACGGCATCCATCTGGGCCTTGCGGGCAACCTCGGTGTAGGAGGCAAGATACTGGGCGGAAGCTTCCCAGCTGGAAGAGGCGTAGTCCTGCATGGTCTTGACCATGTTTTCAGGCGACGGCTTTTCCTCGGCAACATCCTTGGCCCTGGCAAGGGTGTCCTTGGCCCACCTGTCGTTGATGTCAACGACTTCGGAAGCTGCATTGAGTGCAATCGAGACAGCCTTCTCCATGTTGGCGGCCGTCTTTTGATAGGCATCATTCATGGTGACCGGTGAAAGCGGAAGATGGGAGGCCATGTTTGAAAAGGCCTTGGTGTAATCCTGGAAATTGTTCATTGTCTTATCCTCTGTTCTTGGAATTGGAACCTTGTTTCAGACAATATAATGCTGCAATGCAACAATTCAAGAGAAAAATGCTGCAATGCAAAAAATTATTTCAATTGGTCAATAACAATTGACCCAATCGGGTCACCCTTTCGGTAGTTTTTCTGCCAATGCTTGAATTTCTGACTGCTCTAGCCAATGCCTCAGCTTCTCCAATAACAACGACTAAACCCTTGCCACGAGTAATACCAGTGTAAACCAGCTTTCTTTGAAGCATAATTCTATGTTGAAGCATCAGGGGGATGACCACCGCTTGATACTCCGATCCCTGGCTTTTGTGAATGGTTATGGCAAAAGCAGGGTCAAGGGAGTCCAAATCCTCGAATTCATATCCCACGGCCCTGCCATCAAAATCAACTTCCAGGCGGTTATTGTCTCTATCGATTGCATGTATGAAACCGATATCCCCATTGAAAACCTCCCTGTCATAATCATTGCGGTTCTGTATGACCTTATCACCTCTGGAAAAATTTCTGGTTCCATGAATGACTTTCTGACCTGCCTTGGGATTGAGTTTTTCCTGTAGAACCTCGTTAAGGGCATTTATTCCAACAAGGCCGTTTTTCATGGGAGCCAGGACTTGGATATCTCGAACAGGATTCAATCCGAACTTGTTTGGAATACGTTCTGTAACCATAAGACTTACATAATCCTGGCATTTCTGGGGATCTTTGGTTTCAATGAAGAAAAAATCATCATTGATATCACTTTTCAAATTCGGAACATTTCCGGCAAGAATTTGCCGGGCAACGGTAATGATTCTGCTACCCTGTGCTTGACGGTAAATCTCGGTCAGGAAAACCACTTCAACAGCTTTGGATAGGATGAGATCCTTCAAGACATTACCTGGTCCTATCGAGGGCAACTGATCCTTGTCCCCAACAAATAATATAGCTGTAGAAGGGCCTATTGCTTTCATGAGGGAGGCCATCAATTCAATATCAATCATTGAGACCTCATCCACAATCAGCAAATCACATTCCACCGGATTATGCTCGTCAAATTTCATTTCCTGCCTAATGCGATCTATACCCAATAGGCTGTGGATGGTTGATGCATAATGGCCAGTTGCCAATCCCATTTTCTTGGCCGCCGTACCGGTTGGTGCGCAGAGTTTCACTTCTAGTGACTGAGACTGGAAAATTTTCAAAACAGCATTGATGATTGTCGTCTTGCCGACACCTGGTCCACCTGAAATTATAGACACATTATTGGTACAGGCAACAATTATTGCTTCCCTTTGCTGTTCTGAAAACACAATATTGGAATTATGTTCTATTGTCTGAAAAATTCGCTGGAAATTATTGAACTTAGCGACAGGAGGTTCTTGATTTTTCCTTTTGATCAACTTGGCGACAAGGTTTTCCAGGTCGAAATAATATTTGAGAAAGACCGCCTGTGCACCGGACTGGTTCTCGACAACAAGGGCACACGATTGTACCTCCTCCTTAAGTGCTTGGTATATTGCATCCCGAGATACATTCAAAAGTACCTCTGTTTCAGATAGCAGATCCGAAAGTATCAATCCACAACTACCATTTTGTGCAGCCAGTTGGAGAGTATAATTGAGAC
>CAZHIL010000041.1:0-4863 GCA_964532985.1 uncultured Albidovulum sp.
AAACTCGGCGGCAAGGGGGATATTCCCAGAATTGAAGCGATTCGCAAGGCTGCGCCAAATTCAAGGCTTATCGTGGATGCCAATGAATCCTGTCATGAAAATAATTTTCCCGATTTGATTGCCAAACTTTTGGAGCTGGATGTTGCAATGGTTGAACAACCCTTTCCTGCAGGTCAGGATCATCTTTTGAAAGATTTCAAATCACCAATCCCGATTTGTGCTGATGAAAGCTGTCATGATTGCAAATCACTTGACGATCTGGTTGGTAAATACGACATGATAAACATCAAGCTTGACAAGACGGGTGGCTTGACCGAGGCTCTGAAACTCCTTGCGAAAGGTAAGGAAATGGGATTTGATATTATGGTTGGGTGCATGATCGGTTCGTCTCTTGCCATGGCCCCGGCCATGCTTGTTGCCCAGTATGCCTCAATTGTTGATCTGGATGGCCCCTTGTTTCTGGTCGAGGATCGTAAACATGGGCTTACGTACGAGGGATCCAGGGTTTTTCCCCCAGAAACCATGTTTTGGGGATAATTGCTATGTATTTATTCAGTATAGAACAGGAGTTGAAATGAACCGCATTGTTTATGTTAACGGAAAATACTTGTCGGAAAATGAAGCTCGGGTATCCATTTTCGATCGGGGCTTTTTATTTGCTGATGGGGTATACGAGGTTACTTCGGTCTTGGATGGAAAATTGATTGATTTTCCAGGCCATCTGAGGAGATTGGCAAGATCCCTGAATGAACTTGGAATGGCTGCACCCTGTACTGACAATGAACTTTTGGACATTCATCGAGAATTGGTATCTAGAAACAACCTTCACGAAGGAATGATTTACCTTCAAGTAACCAGGGGAGAGGCCGACAGGGATTTTATTTTCCCAGAAAATGCCAAGCCAACAATCGTTTTGTTTACACAGGCCAAAAACCTTACCGATTCATCGAAAATAAAAACGGGTTACAAGGTAATTACTGTTCCGGATTTGCGTTGGAGAAGGCGCGATATAAAGACTGTACAACTTTTGTATCCGTCAATGGCAAAAATGGAAGCTATCCGAGCCGGTGCTGATGATGCCTGGCTGGTTGAAGACGAGTTTATTACCGAGGGAACTTCCAATAATGCCTATATTGTTCAGGCTTCAGGAATTATCGTTACCAGAAACCTGTCCAACGACATTCTGCACGGCATTACCAGGGCAACCTTGTTGCAGTTTGCTGCCGAAGAAGGCGTAACTGTTGAACAAAGACCGTTCACATTGGATGAGGCCCTTGAAGCCGAGGAAGCCTTTATCACTGCAGCTTCCTTGTTTGTTGCACCGGTAATTGAAATTGATGGCAAGCCTGTTGGCAATGGAAAGCCTGGTCCAATCGTCGGCAGATTGCGAAAAATCTATCTTGAGAAGTCCTTGCAAACAGCCATGTAGATGCCTTTGGTTAAGATCCTGTTCTTACAATCGTGTATGAGGATTTTTATACAAATCTGCGAGGGTGTCGACATCTGACATTATCTCGCCAATCCCCACCGAAAATTGCCCCAGGGAATTGATGGTATCATCCATGGCAAATTCCGTTGACCACCTTACGTGTTCAAGAGCCTTTGAAGACAGACTTTTCCTGCCTGTATATCCAATCAACCAGAAGCCTCCATCCGGTGAGGGTCCCAAATAAGCATCATACTTCTGCATGGCCTTTACTGCCGTGGCAATTTGAGAAGCCTTGATACCCGGTATGTCAGAACCGATGATAATTGTTGAACCAGGCAACATTTGCTGAAATACATGTTTCATTCGGTTGCCCAAATCACCTGATCCCTGGGCTATTCTTGGGATTTGTGCTGGCCAAATCCTGCTTGTCATGCCTGTGTTATCAGGTGAGACTGCCAAATAAGTGTCCCAGCGGGGATCCTTGGCTAGGCGATTAATCGTTTTTCGACATTCAGTCCGGTACCATTTTGTTGCATCAATGGTTCCAAGTTCCTTTGCCAGACGGGTTTTTACCGTTCCCGGGATAGGTTCCTTGACAAAAATGATCAGACGGGTTCGGCCAGTCTTACCGGAAATAATCCTTGAAGCATTGAACATAAATAGATTTCAGATCCCTGATTTGCTGGATTTCCACATGTTCATCCACCTGATGTATGGTTTTACCGACCAATCCAACTTCAACCACGGGACAATGGTGTATAATGAATCTGGCATCGGAGGTTCCGCCAGAAGTGGAAAGTTCCGGTTTTATACCAATGGTCTTGTATACGGCGTTGGCAACCAGATCAGTAAAATCCCCTTTGGGGGTTATAAAACTTTCTGCAGATGAAAGTATTTCCATTTTTCCTTCACATTTATGATCTGCAGCAACACTGTTTACTTTGTCCTGGATCCATTTCAAAAGGCTTTTTGATGAATGTTGGTCACTGAAGCGGATGTTCAATAATGCTGTACACCTCCCAGGAACAATATTGGAAGTTTCATTACCTGTCTCAATGGAAGACAAGGCCAGATTTGATGGTTGAAAGTTGTCAGTACCTTCGTCCAGTTTCGTGGATGTAAGCTGATAGCCCAGATGAACCATAGCCTCTACCGGATTTATGTATCGTTCCGGATATGCCGAATGCCCCTGAACTCCCAGCATGGTAATTTTGACCGAAAGGGATCCCCTTCTACCGATCTTGATGGCTTCGCCCATTATCTCAGGACAGGTTGGTTCTCCTACGATACAGACATCCATTTTCTGGTTTTGGGCTTCCATCCAGTCGAATATGGCGATGGTACCATCCACTGCCCGGGCCTCTTCATCTCCAGTGATAGTAATCATCAGGGAACCCTTCGGGGGTGATTCATGGACAAAAGACACCGCAGCAGCTACAAAGGCAGCGACCCCGGATTTCATGTCTGCAGCCCCTCTTCCCCATAGTTTTTCCTGTTTTATTTCACCACCAAAGGGATCTACCGACCAAGCATCAAGATCACCAACTGGAACCGTGTCGGTATGTCCATTAAATCCAAAAACGGGGCCCTCTGCCCCCCACCGTGCGAATAGATTTGGGATACCATTGCGATCAACCCTTGTACAACTGAAATTGGCTTGTGCAAGTATATCGGACAACAGCTGAAGAGCACCTCCTTCGAGGGGAGTTACCGATTTACATTGTACCAGTTGTTGTGTGAGTTTTACCGGATCAACCAAATTGTTGGACATGCGACCTCAGCTAGGGAATGGTGGGAAACTAGTCCCGCAAGAGTTCATTGATTGATGTTTTGCTACGGGTTTTTGCATCCACGTTCTTGACGATCACAGCACAATACAGGTTGACATTGTTGGTACTGGGCAATGATCCTGAAACAACAACCGAGTATGGTGGAATTTCACCGTAGGATACCTTGCCTGTAGTTCGATCAAAGATCTTGGTGGATTGGCCAATATATACCCCCATTCCCACTACGGAACCTTCCCTTACGATAACACCCTCCACGATTTCTGACCTGGCTCCGATAAAGCAATTATCCTCGATGATTGTTGGCCCTGCCTGCATGGGCTCCAATACACCCCCGATACCTGCTCCTCCTGAAAGATGAACATTTTTACCAATTTGTGCACAAGATCCAACCGTTGCCCACGTGTCAACCATTGTACCCTCATCAACATAGGCGCCGAGATTTACAAATGAGGGCATCAGAACGACCCCGGGAGCAATATAGGCGGACTTTCGAACGATACAGTTCGGTACGGCTCGGAAACCTGCTTTCTGCCAATCATCCGATCCCCAACACTTGAACTTGGAATCGACCTTGTCCCACCAGGTTGAATTCTGTGGACCTCCTTCCTGCGGTTCCATATCCTGAAGACGAAATCCGAGCAATACTGCCTTTTTTGCCCATTGGTTTACAATCCATGTTCCATCGGCTTTCCTTTCAGCTACACGGATTTTACCTTTATCCAGCCCTTCTAGGGTTTGGGTAATGGCATTTCTGGCAGGGCCAGTGGTTCCCGGATTGATGTCTGCCCGGTTTTCCCAAGCCCTTTCTATGGCAATTTCCAGCTCACTTGCTTGCATACTCAATTCCAATCCTTTCAAGTCAAATAAAAATATGTGGGAAGTTAACGTTGAACAAAAGTAGAGTTATTCTCTTTCACTTTAAGATGCATTCAACACGGTTTCACATTCTTTAGGTAAATCAGCCATGACATAATCCCTGACAGTTCTAGGTACAGGAGCATCGGGATCTCGCGGTTTTTTCATTAAATCTAGAAAGTAGTCGGATACCCAATAATACAGATTTTCATCACAACCATCCCCGCCCTTGGACAATTCATTTACCGTGGGGGTTTGGGTTATACAATTGGTAGATGATTCTGGGCATACCAATCGTACATGGAAATGATAGCTGTGTCCATAATAGGGTCTTATCTTTTGCAACCACATCCTGTCCTCGCCAGCCTTGTTACACATGTCTATTTTGGCAGCTGCGGCAACAAAAATCCTGTCAACTCTCGAATCCTTTGCAGCAGCCTTCAAAAGTTCCATGTGTGAATCCGTCCAATTGTCGGTTACATTTTTCTGATCGGCCGAGCGAATTGAAATCGAGCTAATTTCCTCCCTTTCCTGCCTGGTTAAATCCAGCCTTCCTGGGGGTAGCATCCAAATATCTACGTCAAGGCCGATTTGGTGAGAAGCATGTCCAGATGTCATGGGGCCGCCTCGAGGTTGTGTGAGATCACCAACATAAAGGCCATTCCAACCAATTTCCTTTGCCTTCTCGCTCAAATCAATAATAAAATCAATCAAAATCGGGTGGCCCCAGTTTCTGTTACGACTTAATCTCATAGCCTGCCAAGTTGGTCCTGTTTCAGGTAGCACAAC
>CAZHIL010000042.1:0-18931 GCA_964532985.1 uncultured Albidovulum sp.
GGCCTATAGGATCCAAAATGGCCAAAGAAAAGAACCGATAAAAAAGGCAACACTTATTGGCGACGGCCCATCGGTACTGAAAAACATTCAAGCCATAGGCAATGACATGTCCCTTGATCCCGGCATTGGAACCTGTGGTAAAGACGGACAATGGGTTCCCGTTTGTGTTGGTCAACCATCAATACTGATTGGTGGTTTGACGATCGGTGGCGGAGGTTCTTGAGATTTATCTTCTTGGACAAAAAAATCATGACACTGAATTCAAAAATACGTACCTGTCTCTGGTTTCCGGGTAATGGTGAGGAAGCAGCAGAGTTTTATGTCTCCCTGATTCCGGGAAGTAAAATTACTTCAGCTTACAAATCTGATCCCGATCAACCTCCAATCGTCATTGAGTTCACTCTCGGCAACAATAAATTCATGATTATCAATGGTGGCAATGCGTTTGAACATTCTCCTGCAGTTTCGATTTCAGTTTCTACCGATGGCCAGAAGGAAACCGACATGTTGTGGTCGGCTCTGACTGCCAATGGTGGCAAGGAAAGCAGGTGTGGCTGGTTGATAGATCGTTATGGAATATCATGGCAAATTGTACCCAAGAGACTGATTGAACTGCTCAACGATCAGGATCGTGAAGCAGCCGGCAGGGTTTTCAACAAAATGCTTGAAATGAACAGGATTGATATTGCAGCCATTGAAGAGGCTTTTCGGTCGCATGAACCTTAGGATACGGCTTATCCCAAATTACCTGCCGTTGTAAAGTATTCTACCGATGAAATTCATCAGGATTTGAGCCGCAAGAATCGCCGTGGATCCGGGTTGACTAAAAAAGGAAAAAATGCAGTTCAGGGACGAAACCTGTTACTAAATATAATGGACTTTATTGGCCTTGTTTCGACTCAAAACTGTCCACCCCATGGTCCTGGTATTGCCACATCACGGTAAAAAACATCCTTCACCCAGATTTTTGACTTGTATTTTTTATTACGATAACCTATTATATTCCTCGGAAGCTCAGTTCCAGACGACTCTAAATGTTACTGGTTCATTGCTTCCTTTTTTTTGCCTCATAGGGATTCCAAACGAATGTTATTCCGAAAGATGTATAATCCTGGCCCAGCCCCTTTCCACGATAGTACTGAAGTTTCTTTAGCTTTGTCTTGAACATTTTTGTGATTTCAGGGCGGGTTTTGGCGTCCATACCCCGTTCTGGCAAACGAAAACCCCAGTTGATCGCGTAAATGCATAGGTCTGCTACCTGAACGGCTACAGCCATATCGGATGATACAAAGAATGGTGTCGGTACAATTCTTTCAGCACGTTCTCGCCCATTTTCTGTTTTTGTAAAATATTGTTCCATTCGGGTTACAAAGCGACTGTCCTGCTTTTTCTCGGTTTCATCCATGACAATCACTCCATGTTCATTTTTTTCTTCCAACAGATAAAAGAACCTTTCAAACAGAAAGACATGATCCTTGCGCAAAAAGTCGTCGAGTTGATAATTCGGTGGCCGGCGAGTCCCACGTGGTATAGCAGCTGCAAATATAACCGAATCCAAATCGATAAGAAGTTCTACAATGCTTTGAACCATTTTCAGACAGGCTTGACCATAAGCGGTGAACTGACCCCTTGTTGGGTTGCTTTTATTTTTCAAGAACTCTCCAACAAACTCCTTTCGCACCACATCTGGCATTTCTTCAGTTTGTCCAGCCCATTCGAAAACATCTTTTTTGAGTAAGATTGATCCCTTTATCTCTTCAAGCCTCTGGCCAAAGCATTCGATTTCCAACTGCTGCATTTTCTGAACAAATGGCCAGAGTTTACTTACATGGATCGAAAAACCACCTCGGACCTCATAGGGCATGTTCTTATGATCATGCCCGCTTTCATCCATGAAAAACAACTGGGTCATTTTCTTGAATATTCCCTTGTGAACCATTGGTTATGAATTGAAAACCATCATTTATACAATGGCGGCCTGAAATCCAATGCAAATGAATTTGTACCTCTTATTCTCCGGAATGCCCCACGAAAGGACTGTTCCCTCTCGTAAGCTCATCCAGCTTGTCAATTGTTCCGGTATTCTTTCAGCTTCTGCACCTAGGAGATTGTGAAGAAGAAGCCGTTAGGGTTAACAAAATGCTTGAAATGAACAGGATTGATATTGCAGCCATTGAAGAGGCTTTTCGGTTGCAAAAGCCATAGGATTTACTGCCTATACCTAATTACCTGCAGTTGTGAAGTATTCTACCGATGAAATTCATCAGGATTTGAGCCGCAAGAATCGCCGTGGATCCGGCTGGGTCATAATCGGGAGCTACTTCCACAAGGTCAACTCCACGAACATTTCCTCTCTTGGTCAGGCCATCTAGAAACTCCAGTATTTCATAATACAGGAATCCACCATGACTTGGTGTACCAGTTCCAGGTGCAATTGAAGGATCAAACGCATCAATATCAATGGTAACATAGTAGTTCGCATTCTCGGGTATTCTGCTGAGAAGACCATCATTACCCATGGTCCTTGCCTGTCGGACAGAAATTATTTCCGAGCCCATTTGCAGGGCTTCCTCATACCCTTCCCTTGCAGTAGAGGAAACATTGCGGATGCCAATTTGGGTCAAGCCGGTAATATGTTTGTGTTCAACGGCTCTCCTCATGGGATTTCCATGCCCATATCTGACCCCATGCCTTTCATCTACAAAATCCAAATGGGCATCAATCTGGACCAAATGCATGGGCACCTGATCGGAAAATGCGCGGAGGCAAGGTATGTTTATCGAATGATCCCCACCGATTGTTACCGGTATTGCTCCCTTTGAAAGGGCATATCGTACAATTTTTTCTATGTTATTATGACTTGAGATTGTATCGGTATGGATGATATCGGCATCTCCCAAATCCACGATTCTGACCTTTTGCGGGTCTAGGTATGTTATTTTATCCTCATGGTCATAGGCACCAGCATGTCCAAAGGAGAAAAGAGTGGAAGCTTCCCTGACGGACCGTGGGCCAAACCTTGTTCCAGCTCGCCACTGAGTCCCCATGTCAAAAGGGGCACCAATAATTGCCAGATCAAATTCATTATCGGCAATTTCCTTAAGGTATGGATATTTCCCAAAGGTACAAATGCCGACAAATGGCAGATTGAGTTCTCCCTTATCATAACCATGATTTCCCATTATTGACCTCTCCAAGCAAAATTAAATTTATTGTATTTTTTCAAAACAAGCCTTTATCACTTATCCACAATAAATTGCCGGAAAAACATTTTTGCTAGTGCAATCCGAATTTGAATTAATAGATACTAACTGATTTAGGGTGAATTTTCATGCCGGCATTTGGGAAATAAGAACCGGTTCAGATAATTTTTTGGTAGGCACATTTTAATGATCAAGTCAGAGACATCATGCCAGTAGTAGTGGTCGAATCCCCTGCAAAGGCCAGGACTATTGAAAAATACCTTGGTAAGGACTTTAAGGTTTTGGCATCTTATGGCCATGTCCGAGATTTCAAACCCAAGTATGAAGCGGTTGATCCCCAAAACAACTTCAAGGTAATATGGCAGGTACCCACTAATGCCCGGAAACATATCAATGCCATAATTTCAGCACTCGAAACTGACCCGAATCTGATTTTGGCAACCGACCCTGACAGGGAAGGTGAGGCCATAAGTTGGCATCTGGAGGAAATTCTCAAAACAAAGTTCAGGGATATCACAGCTGGTCACAAGAATCGTATTTCATTCACTTCCATTACCAAGGAAAGTGTACAGTCCGCCCTGAAGGAACCCAGGCAGATCGATATGGATCTTGTTGATGCATACCTTGCCCGAAGAACCATGGATTTCCTGGTCGGATTCAATCTTTCACCCATTCTCTGGAAAAAGCTACCTTGTGGGGCTTCCGCAGGCAGGGTACAATCCGTTTGTCTTAGGCTGGTATCGGATCTGGAGCAGAAGATTGAACAATTCGAAAGTAGGAATTACTGGACCATTTCAGCTGCCTTCAAGAATTCCAAGAAGCAGGAATTCAAGGCAAACCTTGTTGTATTTGATGGTAAAAGATTGGGTAAATTCGGTTTTGATAGTGCTGAAGCGGCATCAAATGCAGAACGATTGCTCAAGGAATTGAAACACTACGAAATTCGGTCCATCATCAGCAAGGACTCCGCTTTAAACCCTCCCCCGCCATTCACAACTGCAACCCTCCAGCAGGAAGCCAATCGAAAGTTGAGGTTGAAATCCACTGAAACAATGCGGGTAGCCCAGAAACTTTATGAAGCGGGACATATAACCTATATGCGAACAGATGCCATCAATATGGCACCTGGAGCGGTAAATGAATGTCGCAATGCGATCACTACATTGTTTGGTACGAATTACCTTTCACCAAAACAAAGGGTTTACAAAAACAAGGCTAAAAACTCTCAAGAGGCCCATGAATGTATTCGACCAACCAGACTTTCCCAAAATGCCCAAGGTTTAAATATTCAGGGTTCATCCCTCACCCAATTGGAAGCCAATCTTTATGATCTCATTTGGAAAAGAACCATAGCCACCCAAATGGCGTCGAATCTTGTAAAAAATACCAAGGTCATGATCAAATCTGAAAATCCTGGCCTTGAATTGTCTGCTTCCGGGAAAGTTCAACTTTTTGATGGATTTAAAAAGGTTTACAAAGAAAGTCGGGGTGAAGCTGCTAAGGCCTCAGACAAGGATGAGAGCTTTGACAATCCTGATTTACCTGCCTTGTCAGAGGGAGAAACAATAGATCTTGGGAAAACTACCGTTACGGAAAATAGTACGCAACCTCCAGTCAGATTTTCCGAAGCTTCCCTGGTCAAGGCCATGGTGGATCATGGCATCGGCAGGCCTTCTACCTATTCCTCAACAATTGCAACCCTGATTGACAGGGGTTATGTGATTCCTGTTCCGAAATCGAACAAATTGCAACCTACTCCATCGGGTCGCGTGGTAGTTGCCTTTTTACAAACATATTTTCCGAAGTACATGGAATATGGTTTTACTGCCGAAATGGAGGACTTGCTGGACGAAGTATCGGGAGGACGGGCAAACAAGGACCGATTTTTATCAAATTTCTGGACCGATTTTGCACCAAAGGTAGACAATGTAAACAATCTGGATATCAAGGAAGTCATTGAAAATGTTGCTGAAGTTGTGGCACCCCAGATTTTGGTCAATGGATCATCTTCAAAACACATCCTGACATGTCCCAATCCACACTGCGATAATGGAAAACTTGAACTGAGAGTGTTCAAGAATACCGACCCCTACTTTTCGTGTTCCAAATGTAAGTACAATCAGCCATTCCTGTATGGAAAGGGAGGGTTTATACCGCATTCCGAAGTCATGGGTAAAGATCCCGAAACAGGCAAAAACATCATTTTGAAATCGGGAAGGTTTGGCAAATTTTTTGAAATCCATGAAGAACCTGGTTCAAAGTCAAAACCGAAAAGAGCCAGTATTCCTGAAACCTTCAAGGAAGGTGATTATAACCTAGATCTTGCCCTGAAACTGTTTTCACTTCCCAGGTTGGTTGGTTCACATCCGGAAACCGGCAAGGAAATAATTGCTGGTATCGGCCCCTTGGGCCCTTACCTCAAGCATGATAGCAAATATAAAAACCTTGAGAAGGAAAGTCCCAACGAGGTATTTGAAATTGGGATTAACCGAGCCGTAAGTCTCCTGAATGAAACGATCGGTTCCGGGCCCGGGAATCTGGGAGTTCACCCGGAGGGAGGAAGTATAAGTTTACTTAATGGAAAGTACGGGCCCTACCTTAAATGGAACAATATTAACGCCTCACTACCCAAATCTGTGAAACCGGATTCGCTTACACTGGAGAATGCTGTTAACATCGTAAACAGCAAGGCAAATCGATCAAAAGTTATTAATCTTGGAGAACATCCACAAAAGAAAGGTCCTATTCAATTACGAAACGGCAAATACGGACCATATGTTTCATGGAATAAAATCAACGCAACTATACCAAAGGATATTTTACTCAAAAATGTCAATCTGGAACTGGCTGTACAATTGATCAACAAGAAAATAAAGGGGTAACCATGATCGGGGCACTAAACCATATTGCAATCGCTGTCCCGGACCTCGAAAAGGCCACTAGGCTGTATAAGGAGGTTTTGGGTGGTAAGGTTTCCGAACCGGATGCCATTCCCGAACATGGAGTCACGGTTGTCTTCGTTGAATTGCCAAATACCAAAATTGAATTTTTGGAACCTCTTGGCGAAAACAGCCCAATAGCTGCCTTTCTGGAGAAAAACCCATCCGGAGGAATTCATCATTTTTGTCTGGAAGTTGATGATGTCAATGCCTCCATGAAAAAGGTCAAAGATGAAGGATTGAGAGTACTTGGGCCTCCCAAGATTGGTGCTCATGGCAAACCGGTAATATTCCTTCATCCCAAGGATTGCCTCGGTACGCTGGTAGAGTTTGAAGAAGGTTAGATAGCATGTCCATCGCCGGAGCCGTTGTTCTGTATGCAGTTTTATGGGTTTTGTGTTTTTTCTTTTTTCTACCTAGACAGATAAAAACCCAAAAGGAATCAGGCAAAATTGAATTGGGAACTCCCCATTCCGCACCGACAAACACCCGACTCAAGTCCAAGGCACTTTGGACAACCCTTGTTACAACCCTCGTGTGGCTAATAATTTGTATCGTGCTTATCTACGGCGATTTACAAATTGAGGATATCGACTTTTTCGGTCGGTGGGGTGATGGTAGTTATGGCTAGGATTAACCACTTTACCAGTATAAATCTTCAGAATAATCACCAGCCAAAAAACCTGTCTGATCAGGTAAGATGACACAAACACAGGAAATCAGGGATGCAGCAAGTGTCATCTTGCTTCGTCTTAGACAAGAGTCACCCGAAATCCTGATGGGCAAGAGGGGTGGAAATGCAATATTCATGCCCAATAAATACGTCTTTCCAGGGGGTTCACTTGAACCGTGCGACTTTGAATTACCCTTGAATTCTAATCATCAAATTTGGAATTATGAAAAACTGTTCATTCAAACCGAAAAGGATTTGGGGCAGCCACTTGTAAACTGTGCTCTCCGTGAGCTGGAAGAAGAAACAGGAATTAGAATCAAGAGCAACGACTTGCAAAATTATACCATGGGATTCATTCTGAGGGCCATCACACCCCCGGGAATGCCGAGGCGATTTGATACAAGGTTCTTTCTCTGCAAGATCAGTCAAATGCAAGATACCATCGAATTAAACTGTTTTGGCAACGCATCTGGGGAACTTTCAGAACTCCACTGGTATGATCTTGAGGAAGCATTACATCTGGATTTAGCCGCCATCACACGAAACGTGATACTCTTCTTAAATGGAATTTTTGATCAAAGCATGGAGTTGAAACGATTACCATTCTATCGTGAAGGAACCTTAGAGGAATTAACTTTTATATAAGATTGAGGCCGAGCTGGGTAAATTCTGTTAACCCCAACATATAGCACAGTACACAATAGTAGCCTCTCACTTGGTAAAGCAAAAAACGAGTACTGTTGTCTTTATTCAGCCGAGAAGTTGATACAAAGGATTTTAACGATTTTTCGAATGTGCTATTCCAATATATTTTTGGTATTGGCAGTGGTGTAGAAGTTATATGATTTTGTAATTCACCCACAAGAAATAGATAAGATCACAATCCCCATCCTAAATAGGCATCTACACCACCATTACGAACAATCTCCAAATCCTCAGGAGAGTTCTTAAGAGATCCGGGTTTTGAAAGTACCTTTTGAAGAGCTTCTCGCACAATTTCCACCTGTCCCGGTTTTAAATTACAAGGGTCAAGCTGGAAATATCCAAGTTCCACTTCATGATTTCTTACCATTATGGCAGGTTCAAGTTCGGACAGGTACCTAGCAACAGCAATTGCGTTCGCACCAAAGATGGCTTCATCGATTTCAACCTGCAAGCGCTCAAGTGGATTGCCCGTAGGATCAGGGATAATCCGAACGAAGACCCCAGGAAAACCTGAGATCGCATCCAACCAATACTCCAAGGTCTCGTTTTCCTGAGCACGAATGGTTTCATGGTCTCGTTTTTCCCACTCTCCCAAAGCTTCGATAGTACCGAATATGCTTTCCTTTCCGATTTTCATTCCTCGTCCTATACCGATGTTTTGAAGATATGCTGCTCGAACAAGATCACGCTTACCCGCAACTATTCCAGATGTTGGTCCCCCAAGAAATTTATGGCCAGAGTAAACGACAATGTCAGCTCCAACCTCAATAAAACCCCGCAAGTCGTATTCTGAAGCCGCATCAACAATTACTGGAACACCTGAATCATGACACAATTGAATAAACCTTTGAAGGGGGCATTGGCCATAGTGAACAGTATGATGTGAAACAACAAACAGGCCAGCGGCAGTTGACGATGTCAAGCCTCCTTTGATTTGATGATCCATACACAGTGTCGATTGCCCAACCGACTTTACCTTGGCTCCTGTAAGAGTTATAGCCTGTTCTATTGGGGCACCATAACCACAAAGGTGTCCGGCTTGTATAACAATTTCATTACATGGTCCTGGATCATTCGGGAGTGCTTCTACCCGACTTGGATTAACTCCAGTCAAACAAGCTGCAATTGAAAGTGATATTCCTGCACTGGCTGAAGCAGTTAGAAATCCTGCTTCTGCACCAGTTGCATGCTCAATTGCTGTACTTGCCAAAACCTGCGCTTCATGTATCGAAACAAAATTACCCATAGCTTCAGCTGTTGCATTTACGATTGGAGTAGAAGCAATAGATGCTCCCAGGCTTGTCATGGTTCCCGAAACATTAATCAACGGTTTGAGATTATATTTCTTATGCCATGCAAAGTCTTGTTGAGGCATTTGTTAACCTATCCCTGATATAAGATAAAAGACAAGACCCGGCAGAGTATTTACCACACTGATTTGGCTTAGAATCATTAAACTGGAAATTTACTCATCGGGCAGAAATCATGGTACCAAAAAATCGCTTCCATTCAACTTTAAATTTATGGGCATATCGGTTTAACACACTTCGAAATTGTTTTGTGCCAAAAACTATTGGTGCAGAGCCAAATCCTTGAGATCTAAGATCGAAAGCCCTTTGATCTAGCGAGGTTTTTTGCACGATTAGTGAGCAGGTATGGGTATATGAATTTTTGTTGACAGCAAAATCAATCAATGATATATTTCCCTTATTAAGATATTAATTACTTTATAATGGAGGTATTAATGAAAAAGTTAACCCGTTTTACAAAAAAGGCACTTTTAGTGGCGGTTTTACTTGCTATCCCGTGGTCCCCTGCTTTCGCGAAATCAACAATAACTGTCGCTCTAATCGGTGAGGCTGACACTTTCGATCCGATGATTTCAACGAAAGATATCGTGAGTCAGGTCACACAACACTTTGTTGAAACTTTGTATACATTTGACAGTTCATGGAACGTGGCCCCATTGCTGGCTGTTGATTTGCCCGAAATTTCAAATGGTGGAACTGAATACCGAATAGAAATTCGGGATGGAATCACTTTTCACGATGGCTCGGATATGGACTCAGGTGATGTTGTTGCCTCGTTGAACCGATGGTTGGAAGTCGCACCGCGAGGTCGTGGAATTGCTGATCGCGTTGCTTCAATTGAAGCCACAGGACCGTTGGAAGTAACAATAACAATGAATGCTCCATACTCACCGCTTTTATCCTTGTTGGCATTTTCCAACTCGGCGGCCGTGATTTATCCTGAAGAAATAATTTCTGAGTCCATTGATAACATCATTGGTACAGGACCTTACACTATCGGTGAACATGTCCCAGATCAATATTTGCAACTTGAACGATTTGATGATTATGTCAGTCGTTCTGAACCTTCTAATGGGCATGCTGGGGCCCGACAGCAAATTCCCGATGAAATTCGTATTATTCCAGTAGCAGATCCAAACACACGAGTTGAGGGGCTGGTTTCAGGTCAATTCGATTTTGCAGATGCCCTACCAGCAGAGTCACTTGATCGAGTGGCAGATAGTGATGTTGCTGAGCCAGTACTGCTTAAACCGTTTGGTTGGCCGATTTGGGCTATCAATCACAAGGCAGGGTTATTGACCGATAAAAATCTCCGGCTTGCACTACAGGCAGCACTTCCAATTGATGATATGCTTTACGCAGCATTAGGAAGTGAAGAGTTCTTTTTGGTTGATGCTTCACTATTTCCTGATGGTTGGGTTTGGAATAATGATGCTGGTGTTGAGTATTACAATCAGAACGATCCAGCTACAGCGCGTTCGCATCTTGATGCGGCCGGTTATGATGGCACACCCCTTAGGATTTTGACATCTCGCCAGTATGAATTTCATTTCAAGATGGCGGAGGTAGCGAAAGTTGCTCTGGAGGCTTCAGGATTTACTGTTCAGATGGATGTTGTTGACTGGGCAACCCTTGGACAGAGGCGCAATGATCCTGCTTTGTGGGACGTCTACATCACGCACTCACCATTTCTACCAGAACCAGCTCTGACCAGCCTCTGGTCTGTTACAGCCCGTACAGGTTGGGGGAACGCAGAGAAAGAGGATATCCTTGCTCAATTCACGTCCGAGACAGATCTGGCAAAGCGTCAAATGCTTTTTTCTGAATTGCAAAGATTGAACTTTGAAGATGTTGGGTTTATAAAGATTGGTGGATTTAATGCATTGATGGGTCAACGTAAAGGTTTGGAAGGTGTACCAGCTAATCCATGGCCATTCTTCTGGAATGCATCAGTTCAATAGCTGTATTCAAAACTGGGCGGCTGTCAACTGGTGGCCGCCCAAAAAAAATCTAATGCGGAGTACTTTAGATTAAGCGTTACCTTATCAGACGCCTTTTCGGTATGGGTATGGTAGTCTTGATTGTACTGACCATTGCCTTTTTTATTGTAAGGCTTGCTCCAGGTGATCCGGCAGCTTTGATGCTTGGTCCGGATGCCACTCCAGAACAAGCCGAGGAATTACGGTCACGACTTGGTTTGGACCAACCCATCGTAATACAGTATGCTTCATTTATTGTTAGTGCGGTAAAAGGAGATCTTGGGCAGTCAATCTTTTTTAACCAGCCAGTCACTCAAGTGCTTAAATCTCGTGCCGAACCCACAGTTTTTCTTTCATTATTCTCGTTAATCATAGCGCTTGTTGTTGCTGTTCCAATCGGAATTTATGCCGCATACAGGCGCGGCAGTTTTTTTGATCAATCAGTCATTTCCATTGCGATGCTGGCAGCTTCAGTACCCAGTTTTTGGACTGGACTTATGGCACAACGATGGCTTGCTACAGAATATGGATGGTTTCCTGCTTCAGGCTATGGAGGCCCAGATACGGTTTTTATAGACCGCATGGTTTACCTTGTACTTCCTGCTTTGGTGCTTGGAGTTGTCAATTCTGCTCTAATACTAAGATTTACCCGCGCCTCAATGCTGGATGTTTTAAGTGAGGATTACATTCGTACAGCCCGCTCAAAAGGTATGCGGGAACCACGAGTTGTACTTCGTCATGGACTCCGTAATGCAGGAATACCAATAATTACCGTTATTGGCCTAACTTTTGCACTCCTAGTATCGGGTGCGGTAGTGACTGAGCGGGTTTTTAATATTCCGGGGATGGGTAATCTCGTAGTTAATGCTGTTTTAAGGCGAGACTATCCTGTTATACAGGGAACATTGATTGTGGTTGCTGTTACTTATGTCATTATAAATCTTGTAACCGATCTTCTTTACCTACTGGTTGATAAAAGGGTTCAATACTGATGGAGGGACAGGGACTATATGCCGAACGGAAGGTGTTTTCACTTGTTCTGGAACGCCGCTCGTCAGCCTTGGCTCTTCTTTTTTTTATACTTGTTCTTATCCTGGTATTCTTGGCACCAATTATTGCACCAACAGATCCATATCTGATGTCAGTGAGACAACGGTTGACTCCACCCGGAGACAGTTTTTTTCTTGGGTCTGATGCGTTTGGTCGGGATGTCTTGTCAAGGCTTCTTTATGCTGGCCGAGTATCATTAATGATAGGAGCTGGTGTTGCTTTATCATCTTCCATCCTCGGAGTTCTTATTGGTTTGGTGGCCGGTTTTTTTCGAAATCTTGATGGACTCATTTCCAGAATAATTGATGCAATGATGGCCTTCCCCGATATATTGCTGGCAATTTCACTGGTAGCAATTCTGGGTGGCTCGATGATTAATGTCATCATAGCCCTATCCATTGTTTATACTCCACGAATTGCCCGCATAGTGCGAGCTTCAACTCTTGTTATTCGAGAACTCCCCTATGTTGAAGCCGCCCGTTCGCTAGGCTCTTCTACCGTATATGTGCTTACAAGGCATGTTCTTTTGAATATCCTGTCCCCCATCATTGTGCAAGCCACGTTCATATTTGTCTATGCCATGCTTGCCGAGGCAGGACTCTCTTTTCTTGGCGTCGGAGTTGATCCCTCAACTCCTACCTGGGGAATTATGATCAACGAAGGACGTCAATACATTGATCAGGCACCCTATTTGATTTTGTTTCCGGGTTTAGCGATCTCTTTTTCAGTACTCAGTCTCCAACTTGTCGGAGACGGACTCAGAGATGCCCTTGACCCAAGAATTGCAAGGCAGATGTAAGATGGCTCTAAAAGTGACAAATTTTGTTCCGATTGGATTGGATAACCCTCCAATCGAGATTCATATTAACGATGAAGGCAAAATAGTTGACTGTCCTATAAAAGGAGCTACAACAATAAACGCTGAAGGATCATATTTGTCTCCTGGTTGGTGTGACCTTCATGTTCACATCTGGTATGGCGGTACAGATATATCTGTCCGGGCAGTTGATGCTGGCAGAAATTACGGTGTTACAGCACTTGCAGATGCTGGTTCTGCTGGTGAAGCCAATTTCCATGGCTTACGCGAGTATGTCATTGATTCGGCGGAAGAAACAATACGAGCCTTCATTAACATTGGATCAATCGGTCTTGTTGCATGTAACAGGCTGCCAGAATTGATTGATCTCAGGTCAATTGACATTGACCGTACCCTTAAGGTGATTGAAGCAAACCGTGATATCATTTGTGGAATAAAGGTTCGAGCAAGTGGTGTTATTGTTGGGAACTGGGGTATTGGACCTGTTCGAATTGCCAAACGAGTCGCTGAAATAAGCAACTTACCACTTATGGTCCATGTGGGCGAACCTCCTCCTCTACTGGATGAAATTCTTCCGTTACTGTCAGATGGAGATATTGTTACCCACTGTTTCAATGGCAAACCTGCAGGTTCCATTACAGATACAAACACAATCTGGCGAATGGTCTATGAAACAGCCGAGCGAGGGGTAAGAATGGATGTTGGTCATGGCCAGGCATCTTTTGATTTTGAGGTTGCAAGCGATGCCTTGAAACGTGGTTTTCTGCCTTTTAGCATTTCCACCGATCTTCATTGTAGAAACATACATGGTCCGGTGCATGACTTGGCACTGACAATTTCAAAACTTTACGCACTGGGTATGGATTTGGAAGATTGTATTACTGCTGTGACTGAACATCCCAGATCGGTTCTTGAATTGCCGGCCCGCGAAGGAACGCAGCTTGGCAGCCGTGCCGACTTTACACTGTTCAAGATAATTGATAGCAATTTGGAAGTCAGTGATTCCATGGGGAAATTATTAAAACTGTCAAGCAATTTTGTTCCCATGGCTACAATCATAGGTGATTCTCATCAGACGGTAAAATTTCCCCTACCTTCCCTAGCTGGACATATCACCTAATGACAAAGGCGACAATACTACAGGTCGAAGGCTTGGAGGTTTTATTCAAGGACCGACAATCTTCCGTTACCGCGTTACGAGATGTAAGCTTTAGCGTTCGAAGAGGCAAAACACTTGCCTTGGTTGGCGAGAGTGGTTCAGGCAAATCTGTGACTTCCCTTGCATTAATGAACCTTCTCCCCACTAATGCTGTAACTACAGCCAAAAAAATGAGATTTTGGCCTGACAAATATCAGGCACCGGTTGATATAAACAGGCTTAATTCAGAAGAAGTTCGGCAATTACGCGGTTCACATGTAGCGATGATATTCCAGGAGCCAATGTCGTCACTTAATCCTCTTTACTCCATTGGTGATCAGATTGGTGAAATGTTACTGCTTCATGAGAATATTGATTCAATAACTCGCAAAAAGCGTGTAATTGAAATGCTAGAACTTGTCGAAATTCCAGCCGCCAAACAACGATATCATTCTTGGCCTCATGAATTATCCGGTGGTATGCGTCAACGTGCGATGATCGCTCAGGCTTTGATATGCAATCCAACTTTACTTATTGCCGATGAACCAACAACAGCATTGGATGTTACAATTCAGGCTCAAATTCTTGATCTTATGCGACGGCTTCAGACTGAATTCGGAATGTCCATATTGTTTATAACCCACGATCTTGGTGTTGTCGCTGAAATGGCCGATGATGTGGCTGTAATGTATGCTGGACAGGTCGTTGAGCGGGCAACTACAGAACAGTTATTTTCAATGCCTTGTCATCCCTACACCCGAGGTTTGCTTACGTCGATTCCTCGATATGGCAAAACACAGGCTGGTCGACTAATTCCTATTCCTGGAAGCGTTCCTTCATTAAATGCTTTGCCTGTTGGGTGCAGTTTTGCCCCAAGGTGCCGTTTCGCTACTCAAGTTTGCACAGAAAATCAAATATCCCTTCGAAAATATAAGTCAGGGAACTATTCACGATGTATCCTTGAAGATCAGGTGTTCTCAAATGACTGAATCACTTGTTTCTATTCGTGGGCTTTCAAAAGTATTTCAGAGTGAAAAGGGACCTGTATTCGCTGTTCAAGATGTGTATCTTGATATTCCTAAAGGGGACATCGTCGGTTTGGTTGGCGAATCAGGTTCTGGAAAAACTACCCTTGGACGGACGCTACTGAGGCTTATTGAACCAACTTCAGGGGATATTGTTTTTGATGGCAATGACATGAACTCCCTTGATCCAACTAGTTTACGGGCTTTACGCCGGCGAATGCAGATTATCTTTCAGGATCCGGTTGCCTCCCTTAATCCACGTTTGCGTGTTAAAGAAATAATATCTGAAGGCTTGGTAGCCCATGGTGTTGGTTCCCGAAAGGAAAGAACAGAAAAAGTTGCAGAACTTCTAGAGGAAGTAGGGCTCCAACCTGAGGACATGCGTAGGTTCCCTCATGAATTTTCTGGCGGTCAAAGACAGCGCATTGGCATTGCCAGAGCACTTGCGCTTGACCCAGAATTCATTGTTGCGGATGAAAGTGTTTCTGCTCTTGATGTGTCTATTCAAGCTCAGATTTTAAACTTGCTTCTTGACATTCGCGATCAACGAGGGTTGACAATGCTATTTATAGCTCATGACCTTTCTGTTGTTGAATATCTATGTGACTTGGTTGCAGTCATGTATCTCGGAAGGATTGTTGAAATAGGCCCCTCGCAGGATGTTTACTCTTCACCTTCTCATCCTTATACTCGTTCCCTGCTCTCAGCAATTCCTGAGCCAGAACCTGGTTTATATCGTGAACGAGAACTTCTTCAAGGTGATATTCCATCACCACTGAATCCACCCTCTGGCTGTGTTTTTCGCACACGATGCAAGTATGCGCTTGATTCATGTGCAGAAACCATTCCAACTCTTGTGAAACTTGACAAAAGGCACAAGTCTGCCTGTTTAAGATTATCGGAGATTTCATGAGCATAAACAGTACATTTAAAGTCGATCATTTAAATATTGACAAATACCTTCCAAAAGTACCACCCGAACCAATTGGTTGTTTTCGCAACGTAATTTTACATGGTGGCTTGGCATGGGTTTCAGGACAAGGGCCAATCCATCCTGATGGTTATCTTGAGCGTGGTAAGGTTGGAGTGAATATAACTGCCGAGACAGCTCGCATGCATGCACGGCTTGTTGGACTTAATATTCTTTCAGCATTACGCTTGGTAATTGGTGATCTTGGACAGGTTGAACGGGTGATTAAACTACAAGGGCTTGTGAATGCATCGCCGGATTTTGAACGACATTCATTTGTGATTGATGGGGCTTCTGAGCTCATGAAGGAAGTATTTGGTGAAAGGGGAATTCATGCCAGAACATCATTTGGGGTCAGTTCGTTGCCCAATAACATAACGGTTGAAATCGATGGAGTCTTTGCTCTCAAGCAGGAGCAGTAACACACAAGATTAAATCAATATCTAATGCGTGATTCAATTGCCGCTGCGGATTCACGCACGGCTGCTGTCAACTTTGTTTCCTTTTCGTCAAGCTGTTTTTCAGAAAGCACAATGGAGATTGTTGCTCGACAGGTATTGTCTCTATCTCGAATTGGGGCCGCGATACACGCAACAGAGTACTCAGAGTCCGATTTCTGAATCGATAGTCCGGCTGAAAAATCAGCCTTTGCTTGCTTCGAAAGAAGATCTGGATCAGTTTCAGCTCGTCCCGTGGGGGATGGTTGAGCATAGGATAAAAAAAGTTCTCGGGCCTGTTGTTCTGGAAGGTGCCCGAGGAGGAGTTTGCCTGATGCCGTCCAATTGAGTGGAACTCGGGTTCCAACGTTTGAAGTGACGCGAAAGTGACCTTTACCCTCTATCATAGCAAGGACAACCATCATACCTTCGTCACGGCCACAAATTTGAATGGTTTCACCTGTTTTCTGCCATAGGTGTTCCATTTCTTTTCGTGCCTCGGAAAAAAAGTCGAGTTTAATTCGGTAGAGCAGACCGTATCGCATCAGCCTTGGTCCAAGCCAAAGATCTCTTTTGGAAGATCGAGAAAGAAGCCCATGTTTAAGCATCTCTTCTACAGTCCTATAGATTGTAGAGGAAGGAGCCCCAATTGCTCTTGCTATTCTGTAGGCCGACATCGGTTTTTCATGCTCAGTCAACGCATCAAGTACTTGTAAGGTTCGATCAAGGCCAGTTTGTCGTTGACGAACTGGGAACTCTGTTAATGTTTTAGAAACGATATTTGCATCCATTCTAGTGGAATAGCAAACTACTTACACCTGGTCAAGCAGAACCCCGATCTTTTTACCCTTGGCCACTTGTATTTTGTAGATTAAGAACAAAAATTGAAAGTGTGAATAATCAATTTTAAGGATGATAAAATGCTTGATCATACAAATCTGGTTTCAATCCTGAACGATCCAACCCTGCTTGCCACAAAAGCATATATCAATGGCGAATGGGTTGATGCCGATGATGGTGCGACCTTTGAAATTACCAATCCTGCCCGAGGGGATGTTATCGTTTCCATCCCTGATCTTGGAGTAGCTGAGGTCAGAAGGGCCATAGAATCTGCTGAAGTGGCTCAAAAGGAATGGGCAGCCAGGACAGCCAAGGAACGATCCGAAATTCTTTTGAAATGGTATGCTTTGGCAATGGAAAATGCAGATGATCTTGCTTCCATTCTGACTGCAGAAATGGGGAAACCCTTTGCTGAAGCAAAAGGTGAAATTGTCTATGGGTCTTCATTTATCCAGTGGTTTGCCGAAGAAGCCAAACGGGTTTATGGTGAAACAATTCCTGGCCATCAAACTGACAAGAAACTGGTAGTTTTAAAGCAGCCAGTTGGTGTTGTGGCATCGATCACACCATGGAATTTTCCAAATGCCATGATTGCCAGAAAGGTTGCTCCAGCCTTGGCAGTGGGTTGTTCGATAGTCTGTCGACCTGCCAGTGAAACACCACTTTCAGCACTCTCAATGGCTGTTCTGGCTGAAAGGGCTGGGGTACCAAAGGGCTTGTTCTCGGTTGTACCTTCAACAAAGTCCCGTGCTGTTGGTGAAGAATTCTGTTCAAATCCGATAATCAAGAAAATTACCTTTACCGGGTCCACCGAAGTCGGACGTATTCTGATGCGACAGGCTGGCGATCAAATCAAGAAGGTCTCAATGGAACTTGGTGGCAATGCTCCATTCATAGTGTTCGATGATGCTGACATTGATGAAGCTGTACAAGGTGCGATGATTTGTAAATATCGTAACAATGGTCAAACCTGTGTTTGTGCCAACAGGATTTATGTCCAGGAAGGTGTTTATGATGAATTCTCGAAAAAGCTTGCTGAAGCTACCAAATCACTTGTTTTGGGAGATGGTTTCGAAGATGGTGTAAATACCGGTCCACTGATCAATCAGGATGCAGTTGAAAAGGTTAAATCCCATATCGAGGACGCCGTTGGAAAAGGTGCGACAGTATTGACTGGTGGGAATCCGTCAGAATTAGGTGGATATTGGTTTGAGCCCACGGTTATAACTGATGTCAATCAGGGCATGATGGTAGCTTACGATGAAACATTTGGCCCCCTCGCCCCGTTATTCAAATTCAGCTCTGATGAAGAAGTTATTGAGTTGGCCAATGATTCCATCCATGGGTTGGCTTCGTATTTTTATACCAAGGATGTATCCCGGGTATGGAAGGTGGCTGAAGCACTGGAATATGGAATTGTTGGTGTTAATACCGGCATTTTCTCAACTGAGTCTGCACCGTTTGGCGGCGTGAAGCAGTCCGGTATTGGTCGCGAGGGATCAAGACACGGTATAGAAGATTATCTGGAAATGAAATACGTTTGTATCAGCGTCTAAATTCCAACTTCGCCCAAAGATAAATTCTCAAGAAATTGAAATTTTCAAAAAATCGCCCCGGTAACCAGGTTACCGGGGCGAGACGGTAATTTATTGAGGCTTAGCCTTCTATTTCGACGGCTTTACCGTTTTCAATGGTGGACTCTTTTGCCTGTCCATTGCTGATGGAAATCTTCCTGGGCTTGTAGGCCTCGGGAATTTCCCTCTCCAGCGAAATGTTCAGCATTCCATCGGTGAAATTGGCAGCAATGACCTTGACGTGGTCAGCCAGTTGAAATTTCCTCTGGAA
>CAZHIL010000043.1:0-2516 GCA_964532985.1 uncultured Albidovulum sp.
GGGTTGTGAACGTCTCAGATCCCAGGCCATTCCGGACCCCCTGACCATCACACCTGAAAAGCCCCAATCCAGGGCTTCGGCTTGTGAAACAATGGCTATATCCACATTTCTTTGCTTGAAAATCCTGTTTTCCGTCAACAATTCATCAATGTCATTGATTTTTTGGGGAAACTCCTCGGACCATTGATATATATCTGCAATCAATTCCGGAGGGAGATCCCGATGAACACCTCCCGGACGGAAATAAGCCGAATGCAATCTCGCACCACATGCCCGTTCGTAAAAAACCATCAGCTTTTCACGCTCTTCAAAGCCCCACAGTGGTGGTGTCAAGGCTCCAACATCCATTGCCTGGGTTGTTACATTCAGGAGGTGATTGAGAATTCGTCCGATTTCCGAATAGAGAACCCTGATCAAAGACGCCCTTCTGGGTATTTCGGTTCCGGTCAGTTTTTCAATGGCCAGACACCAAGCATGCTCTTGATTCATCGGAGCAACATAATCCAAGCGGTCAAAATAGGGCAGGTTTTGCAGGTAGGTCCTGCTTTCCATCAATTTTTCAGTACCCCGGTGCAACAGTCCGATATGTGGATCACAACGGGTAACGACCTCCCCATCCAACTCCAGAACCAGCCTTAATACGCCATGTGCTGCAGGATGCTGAGGGCCAAAATTGATATTGAAATTTCGAACCTGATTGTCGGCCGGTATTTCGGTCAGCTTTTCCTCCCTACAAAATTTGTTTTCCTGCAGATGGGCATGGTTTATTTACCTTCCTCACCGGAACTCTCCGTGGTTGCTTTTTGAATGACTTCCCCCATTCCTTCCCAAGGGCTTTCAAAATCAAAATCCCTGAATTCCTGAACCAATTCCACCGGTTCGTAAACGACCTTCTTCTGAACCTCATCATATCTGACTTCGTTAAATCCGGTCAGTGGGAAGTCCTTACGAAGTGGATGTCCCTTAAAACCATAATCCGTCAAGATTCTTCGTAGATCAGGGTGTCCGGCAAAAGGTATGCCATACATATCGAATACTTCCCGCTCAAACCAGTTAGCACTCGGAAACAGGCTAACCAAAGTTGGAACCATTTCGTCTTCAGCCAAGTGGACTTTCACCCTTACCCTTTGATTCAGATTCATTGACAAGAGATGATAAACAACATCAAATCTTTTTTCCCGCCCCGGGTAATCCACTGCCGTGATATCAACTAGAGTTGTAAACTGACACTCGGAATTTTTCTTGAGGAAGCCGACAAGATCAGGTATTCTGGTTGCGAGCCCGATGATAACTAGTTCTTCTTGCTTGATTTCCATCAATTCAATTGAATCATTTTGTTCTTTCTGAACAATTTCACAGAGATGTGTAAGGTCTTTCGGGTACATGGCCAGATCTTAGCGGACAATCGTTCCCGTTCGGCGAATTTTTCGCTGCAATTGCAAAATCCCATAGAGAAGAGCCTCTGCCGTTGGTGGGCAACCTGGAACGTAAACATCCACCGGAACAATCCTGTCACATCCCCTGACAACGGAATAGCTATAATGGTAATACCCCCCTCCATTGGCACAAGACCCCATGGAAATCACATATCTTGGTTCCGGCATCTGGTCGTATACCTTTCGCAGTGCCGGCGCCATCTTGTTGGTAAGTGTACCTGCTACAATCATCAGGTCCGACTGTCTTGGAGAGGCTCGTGGGGCAGTTCCAAATCTTTCGAGATCATAACGCGGCATGGAGGTATGCATCATTTCCACAGCACAACAGGCCAAACCAAAAGTCATCCAATGAAGGGACCCCGTACGTGCCCAATTGATGACATCTTCAGCAGAAGTTAATATAAATCCCTTGTCCTGTAATTCATTGCTGGGCACCTCCGTCATGGAGATGGCATTGGAGACTTGCTGTCTAGGTGTAGAAATCACTCCCATTCGAGTGCTCCTTTTTTCCATTCATAGACAAATCCTACGGTGAGTACACCAAGGAAGACCATCATTGACCAGAAACCAAAAGCCCCGTTATTGCTGAATGAGGCGGCCCAGGGAAACAGAAAAGCTACTTCGAGGTCAAATATGATGAACAGAATCGCAACCAGATAAAATCTTACATCAAATTTCATTCTGGAATCATCGAAAGCATTGAATCCACATTCGTAGGTGGATACCTTTTCGGGATCAGGACGATAAATGGCAATGACAACCGCAGATAACATGAGCATTATGCCAAGCCCAATGGCTATGCCCAGAAAAATCAATACCGCCAGATATTCTCTCAGAAATTCTTCCACCGGTTTTCCTCAACCTGAAACATGTTTCAATTTTTTGACAATCATTCCCATACCTAGATCCACCTGAAACAATATACTGATAAACCAATTTGCCTTAATTTCAAATAGTGTATGGTTAAAGACCAAATTTAAACTCATTATTCGAAAGTATTTTTATTTAACAAAATAACAAGAAATACCAATCCAATTTCATCGAATTGATTTGGTATATCCAATTGATTCGAAACTGCTA
>CAZHIL010000044.1:0-4833 GCA_964532985.1 uncultured Albidovulum sp.
ATACCGAACCTTGCCAACAGGGAGTTTCAAGAAGGGATTGGCATAGATTCTGTTGAGGAATTCGGCCGCATCAGTACCCTGACAATCTATTTTACCGAGAGTGGAAACATCACAAACTCCTACCGAGTTACGTGTGGCCAATACCTCTCGATCAACGCTTTGACGCCAATGTGTTTCACCCTCAAGGGGATACCATTGTGCCCTGAGCCAATTGCCGGTTTCAACAAAAACAGCTCCCTGCTTTTCAGACCATCGGTGACTTGGGGTAAATCTGGTTGGGCGGAAATGCTTGCCCCGGGATCGGCCTGCAAGTGCTCCTATGGGAATAGGGGTATAAGGGGGACGGAAAATTGTGGTACCGGTTTCGGATATGGATTTACCTGTCCGTTCAGACATGATGGCCAGAGCTGATACATTCGAAGTCCTGCCTTGATCGGTTGCCATCCCCAGGGTCGTATACCTTTTGAGGTGTTCAACATCCCGAAATCCCTCATCATGGGCTTGCGAAATATCCTTGGTGGTTACATCATTCTGTAAATCAATCCATGATCTCGACCTGGCTTCCTTCACATACCAGAAGGGCGTTATATTAGTAGGTTCAACCGATGTCTCAAAGTCGGTATACTGACTCGTTGGGAATCCAAGATCTTCAAGTGTCAGATTGGCTGTAGCAATACCAGAAAGAAGGGTTGAGGACAGATCAAACACACCCATGGCCGAGCCTGCAACCCTCATGCCATCTGTCAAATTCTCACCTGGTACGAACGCCTGGATTTTTTCATTCCAGACAGGTTTTGTACGTTTATGACAAGTCAGATGAACATTGGGATTCCACCCACCGGAAACAGCCAGTGAATCGACCTTGATGCTTTTCCCATCAGCTAGGATTATGGAGTTTATCGCCTTTTTGCCACGGACATCAGCAATCCTTCCACCCGCAATGTAGTCATGATATTTATTGTCGGTATTTTGACCCTGATTCGGTCGTGTATCAATGACGGTTACAGCAATATCCCTATCGGCAAGGTCATTGGCCGTTTTCAACCCTGAATCATTATTGGTGAGTAATGCAACCTGATCTCCAGGCTTGACGGCAAATCGATTGAGATAGGTTCTCATTGCACCTGCCAGTAGAATTCCCGGCCTGTCATTATTGCCAAAACCAATGGACCGCTCAGTAGCGCCGGTACAAATGATTGACCGCTTGGAATAGATTCTCCAGAGAACCGTTTTAGGTTTTTTATTGATGCCAGGCAAAGCATCAGGTCTTTGTTCCAGGGCTCCAAAAATGCCATGATCATAATTGCCGAAAACCACGGTTCTGGGTAGCAACCTTACATTATCTAGGGATTTTAATTCTGCTATCGTTTGGGCTAGCCATTCCTGACCTGATTGGTTGTTGATTTCTTCCCTGTCGGAATTCAACCTGCCCCCCAAACGAAAATCTTCGTCAGCCAAAATGACCCTTGCACCTGCCCGCCCGGCCACAAGGGCAGAAAACAAGCCGCTTGGACCACCTCCAATAACCAGTACATCACAATGAAGGAAGCCCTTGTCATAATTGTCGGGGTCTGGATAACCAGACAGTTTCCCCAATCCAGCCGAATTTCGAATTATGGGTTCATAGAGCTTTTCCCAGAACAGCTTGGGCCACATGAAGGTTTTGTAATAGAAACCCGCCGACAGGAAAGGTGAAAATTTGTCATTGATTCCCAAAAGGTCGAACTGGAGGGAGAGTTTGTAGTTCTGGCTTTTGGCATTGAGATTGTCATACAATTCAATGTTGGTTGCCTTGGTATTCGGTTCCGAAAAACTTGTACGACCGAGTTGGACCAGTGCATTGGGTTCTTCCGAACCGGCTGAAAATACTCCCCTTGGGCGATGGTATTTGAAAGATCGAGCAATGAACAGCTGATTGTTTGCCAGCAGTGCAGAAGCAAGGGTGTCCCCCTTGTATCCAGTTCTCTTTTTGTTGTTGAAGGTAAAGGAAAAGGAATGTTCCCTGTCAATCAACCCGCCTTCTGGAAGTCTGGAAAACATGACTCTCAACGCCCCATAGCCAATGCAACCTGTCTGGCCAATTCCACGTTTAGGATTTCATGGGTAAATGTGTTTCTGGTAACTACTAACCAGGATCTGTCACCCTGCTCGTGATACCAGAGTTCCCGATGTATGCCTTCGGGGTTGTCCCTGAGGTAGAGATATTCAAAAAATTCCTTATCGGCCTCTGGATTGTCCCAGTCGGGACGATCGATCAGGCTTGCATCCCCCAGATAAACGAATTCAGCGGCATCTCTTGGGCCCAGAAGTGGATGTTCAATAATCATTAATCTATAATCCTAATGAAGATTGGGTTGGGCCCCAACACCTTTTTCATCAATCATCAGCCCCTTGTTGAAGCGGTCAAAGCGATATGCGGTTGCAGTATGATGCGGTTCATCCGTGGCAAGCAAATGGGCCATGCAATATCCCGAAGCTGGGGTAGCCTTGAATCCACCGTAGCACCAGCCACCATTGAAATACAATCCGGAAATGTGGGTTTTATCAATTATGGGTGACCCGTCCATGGACATATCCATCAGACCTCCCCACATCCTCAACAACCTGGCCTTTCCTATCATAGGCATGATTGCCATGCCTCCTTCACAAACATCCTCTACGGTTGGTAAATTCCCCCTTTGGGCATAGGAATTGTAACCATCAAGATCTCCACCGAAAACCAACCCTCCCTTGTCTGATTGGCTGACATAAAAATGCCCTGCACCAAAGGTAATGACACCAGGAAGGCAAGGCTTCAATCCTTCTGAAACAAAGGCCTGCAATACATGGGATTCCATGGGCAAACGCATTCCCGCCTGTGCCATTACCTTGCTGGAGGATCCAGCGACACTTACACCAACCTTATTAGCTTTAATCGGTCCTTTAGTTGTTTCGACCCCCCGACAGATACCATCCTGGATATCAAATCCGGTTACTTCACAATTTTGGATGATATCGACTCCCAAACGATCTGCTCCCCTAGCATAACCCCAAACCACAGCATCGTGTCGAACCGTACCCCCACGTGGTTGCCAAAGAGCTCCCTTGACAGGGAAACGGGCATTTTCATAATTCAGGAATGGACACATTTTGCGGATGAGATTTTCATCTAGCAGAACGGCATCAGCACCTGCCAGCAGCATTGAGTTGCCTCTTCTGGCAAAGGCATCGCGTTGTGGGTCGGAGTGAAACAGATTCAGTATGCCTCGTTGTGAAACCATGGCGTTGAAGTTGAAATCCTGTTCCAGTCCCTCCCACAGTTTCATTGAAAATTCATAAAAGGGTTCATTGCCAGGCAGAAGATAGTTTGATCTGATTATGGTTGTGTTGCGTCCGGTATTACCTGAACCAAGCCAGCCTTTCTCCAATACCGCGACCTTTCTTATGCCATATACCTTTGCCAGGTAGTAGGCCGCGGCCATGCCATGCCCGGCGCCAATAATGATGACATCATAGTGCTGCTGAGGTTCCGGATCACGCCACATTACTGGCCAATCCTTATTGCCTCTCAGACCTTGTCTAAATATGTTCCAGACTGAATATTTCATTGATCACCAAACTCACAATTGATGCATAATATTGCTATTCATGTTAAAAGTATACTGCAAAAAAGGACAAAAACTTAACAAAATGGGACATATATTTTGCTGGATAATAAAATCAAAATCGGCTTTCTGTTGATAGATGGCTTTCCACTTTTGTCATATTCAAGTGCTATTGAACCTTTGAGGGCTGGAAACCTCCTTTCGGGTGAAGACCTGTTTGAGATTAGTCATTTTTCGGCAAAAGGTAATCGTATCAAGAGCTCCTCCGGGGCAGAGGTTGTGACTCGGTGTTATGACGAAGCCCTGGGTCTGGATTTGTTGTTTCTTGTAGCAGGTGGTGATCCCTTCAACATTGACAATCCGGAACTGTTCGAGTGGCTTGCCGAAACACCCCAAACCGATACCGTATTGGGAGGTATTTCCGGAGGTCCGGTAATTCTTACCAAAGCAGGATTGATGAAGGATTACCGCATGACAGTTCATTGGGAACACGCTTCATTGCTTGAACAAATGTATCCGAATTTGATCTTGGAGAGATCACTCTTTGTCATTGACCGTAATCGAATAACCTGTTCGGGTGGTACTGCGCCACTGGATCTAATGCATCTATTGATTGCAAGGGAGTTTGGAACAAAATTTGCCAGGGATGTTTCCGATTGGTTTATTCATACTGATGTACGCAAACCGGGTGAAGCACAGAGGTCGGGGTTGGAAGAACGATTTGGAACACAGGTCAGGCCTGTCCTCAGTTCAATAGAACTGATCGAAAACCACATAGCTGACCCACTGACTTTGGAGCAACTAGCTAGGTTGGTCGGGATGAGTTCCCGCCATCTGAACAGATTATTCCAGCGGGAAATAGGAACATCTGTCATGAAATTTTGCCGAAATACCAGACTGGAGATTGCCAGAAAATTGATTGAAAGCTCATCCCTGACAACCAACGAAATATTGCAAGCAACCGGTTTTTCGTCTCCAGTTCACTTCTCGAGGGCATTCAGCGAACAATTTGGATTGCCACCGACAAGTTATAGAAAAGGAAAAAAATCATGAGATGTATATTTTGACCGAAGAAATGGAATAGGTTAAATAGTTTTGTCGGGACAAGACCGATTGCAAAATTTTTGGCAATTGCCTATTGGGAGATAATTCACTGGAAGGATCGAAGCCATTTTGGTTGAATGATAAAAACGATTATTCCGGATTAGTATTGGAGGAAATATGACTAAAGATGGAATCAGGTATTATC
>CAZHIL010000045.1:0-1794 GCA_964532985.1 uncultured Albidovulum sp.
AATTTTGAATTCCTTTGCTGGGAAAACAATATACGGTGGAAGAAGCCTTACAGAAAGATCGAAAACAGTCGCAATGTCTATCGGTTAACAATCTCACCTCAAGAGTACACAAAAGAGAGATTGTCAGGGACGTTTCACTAGTGGTTTATCCAGGTGAGATAGTTGGATTGCTGGGTCCTAATGGAGCAGGAAAATCCACCCTGTTCAATACCATATCCGGATTGAAATTCCCCACCAAGGGTAATGTTCTCATAGATGGAATTGATGTTTCAAATTTACCCCTGTATCTTAGGGCGCAACAAGGTTTGGGGTTGCTACCTCAGGAATCTTCGATATTTCAGGGATTGACGGTTGAACAAAACATCATGGCAGCCCTTGAGGTCAAACACAAAGACAAGTCAAGGTGCCGGCAAAATCTGGAAAACCTTCTGACAACGTTTGCCATCGAGGAGATACGTACTTCCAAGGGCTCGAATTTGTCAGGGGGGCAGAGAAGGAGGGTTGAATTTGCCAGATGTTTTGCCTGCAATCCTAGATATATCCTGCTGGATGAACCTTTTGCAGGCCTTGATCCGATCATAATAAAGGAAATAACCAAGAATATTCGCACACTCGTGGAATTCGGAGTGGGGATCATGATCATAGATCATAATATCCTGGCAACCTTGGCAGTAGTTGACCATGTATATATCCTTCTAGACGGGAAAATAATCACCCATGGTACTCCTGATCAAGTAAGTTCCAATCAGGTTGTCAGGGAACATTATCTCGGAACAGATTTCAAATTGGATTACCAAATCCAGTATCAGGGATATCTGGGAACCTAATACCACCCCACAAGTGTTTTACCTAAAGACCAATACAAATCTTACAGTTTGAAGTTGGAGATGCCCATATGATCAACTATGAACAATACCACTCGGAGGTAAAAAATGAAGTGGGGTCGCAATCGCTGACCAACCCACCCTGGTGAACATCTTCATGAAGAGGTATTATCGGTGGTCAAGAAATCAAAGACCGAAATAGCTTGTCTGCTGGGTATTTTCTGACAGCACTTGCATGCCATTCTGGGAGAACAAAAGCCGGTCAGTCCGGAGGTAGCTGTTCATCTCGGCAAACTTCCAAAACGGTTGATTTGTCGAGAATTCCAACATTGCAGGCAGCGAAGTAAAAAACAGTAAAATCCGTTAGTAAATTTTTGGAATTGGTGTATGTCCCGACTTATTGGTTGATTTACCTTTCGATTGTACATAAATTATTTTTACTAAAGGGACTGGGACTACCCGGTCGGCAAAAAGTCTCGGTATTAATCGGGTCTTTTTGTTTTTTTGAGGATGGTTTCTGCCTCTTGATTGATAATCCATGCTGCTATGGAATGAATTTGCTTTCGATGAGATATGAGGGCATTTTGGGTGCATGTAAATAGAATCTGTGGCAATGGAGTATGCTGGCAATTTGAATTTACGTTAATACCACCACTTCAACTTGATTGGGGTTATTCAAATATGGGAATGGTTACAAAATTAATTATCTAAAATCATTTTAAATTTGATTTGAAATTCGCTAGAATGATTGAACATCAATATGAATAACTTCCGAACATATCCACGGTATTAATGATTGGGGTAATCCAGATAGGGAAATCCTTTCATCCCCCGACTTGTACCTGAATGAATGGGGAGTTGTTTGGTTCTTTGTTCGAGTAGGAAAAATTATGCAAATATTGATTAGCGGACGTCACCTTGATGTTGGTGATGCCTTAACCGAATATGTCAACGAGTATATCAACAATGC
>CAZHIL010000046.1:0-1605 GCA_964532985.1 uncultured Albidovulum sp.
AATTTTGAATTCCTTTGCTGGGAAAACAATATACGGTGGAAGAAGCCTTACAGAAAGATCGAAAACAGTCGCAATGTCTATCGGTTAACAATCTCACCTCAAGAGTACACAAAAGAGAGATTGTCAGGGACGTTTCACTAGAGGTATATCCAGGTGAAATAGTTGGTTTGCTAGGTCCCAATGGAGCCGGAAAATCCACCCTGTTCAATACCATATCCGGATTGAAATTCCCAACCAGGGGTAATGTTCTTATAGATGGAATTGATGTTTCAAATTTACCCCTTTATCTTAGGGCGCAACAAGGTTTGGGGTTGTTACCTCAGGAGTCTTCGATTTTTCAGGGATTGACGGTTGAGCAAAACATCATGGCTGCCCTTGAGGTCAAATACAAAGACAAGTCAAGGTGCCGGCAATATCTGGAAAACCTTCTGACAACGTTTGCCATCGAGGAGATACGTACATCCAAGGGCTCGAATTTGTCAGGGGGACAGAGAAGGAGGGTTGAATTTGCCAGATGTTTTGCCTGTAATCCTAGATATATCCTACTGGATGAACCCTTTGCTGGTCTTGATCCGATCATCATAAAGGAAATAACCAAGAATATTCGTACTCTCGTGGAATTCGGAGTGGGAATCATGATCATAGATCATAATATCCTGGCAACCTTGTCAGTGGTTGACCATGTATATATCCTTCTGGACGGGAAAATAATTACTCATGGTACTCCTGATGAAGTTAGTTCCAATCAGGTTGTCAGGGAACATTATCTCGGTACAGACTTCAAATTGGACTACCAAATTCAGTATCAGGGATATCGGGGAACCTAATACCATTTTTCAAAAGTATTCACCTACGGACCAATACAATTCATACTGTCGGTCAAGAAATCAAAGACCGAAATAGCTTTTCGGAAATGGGGCTGGTCTCTGGATCAAGATGCAGGGTGCCTAAGACGAATGGCACGCTTCCAAGACGGTTGAAGTGTCCAGAATTCTAACATGACACGCTGCGAAGTAAAAAACAGCAAAATCCGTTAGTAAATTTTTGGGAATTGGGGTATATCCCGACTCAATTGTTGATTTACCTGTCGATTGTACATACATTATTTTTTACTAAAGGGACTGGGACTACCCGGTCGGCAAAATGCCTCGGTATTTATCGGGGCTTTTTGTTTTTTTGAGGATGGTTTCTGCCTTCTGATTGATAACCCCTGCTGTGGGATGAATTTGCTTTCGATGAGATATGAGAGCATTTTGAGTGCATGTAAATAGAATCTGTGGCAATGGAGAGTGCTGACAATTTGGTTGAGGTTATTCAAATATGGGAATGGTTACAAAATTATCTAAAATCATTTTAAATTTGATTTGAAATTCGCTAGAATGATAGAACATCAATATGAATAACTTCCGTACAAATCCATGGTATTAATGATTGGGGTAATCCAGATAGGGAAATCCTTTCATTCCCCGACTTGTACCTGAATGAATGGGGAGTTGTTTGGTTCTTTGTTCGAGTAGGAAAAATTATGCAAATATTGATTAGCGGACGTCACCTTGATGTTGGTGATGCCTTAACCGAATATGTCAACGAGTATATCAACAATGC
>CAZHIL010000047.1:0-3959 GCA_964532985.1 uncultured Albidovulum sp.
CTGAATAATTTCTTAAATCGATATAAAATTACTCGACTAGGTTCCACAGGAACTTCTATTCTAGGGTTTACCTGCTTGTGACGTTGCAGAATGAGCCTTTCGGCATGTAGAAACTTCATTTGGTAGAGTGCGAAGTTTTACTTTGGCTGCAGTAAAATTTTTTGCTGAAATAGGTAGAAGAATTTATGTCGATTTAGTCCTGTACAGCGAGAATAACTACATCTTTGGATTACAATCTTTTTGAGAAAAAATTCTTCAGAAGAATATTTATATTGAACAGGACAAAACCTTTCAAATTGTTCCCAAAAATTCTTTTTACAAATAACTAGAAGGTAAACATTGGAGGTAAAGGTTTGGAATTCAGTAGGTAGGCATTGTTAAATGTTTAAAGTATCATAAGTTGGAAGCGCTACTATTTCTATTGATTGGAACACTTTGGAATATTTTACAAATAAACGGCATGGAACATAGTTTGTTATGTTCATTAACTTTGTAAAATCTACCTTATGAAAAAACAAAAATACGGATAAAAATGGCAAATTATATGGGTTCAGTACTTGGAAGTGATTTATGAACTGAAGACATTATTTACTGTCTCAAAAAAAACAAATTCCTGACAATTTTTCAATAATATCATGTACCATCAAGCAACCTAAAATATCCAAACACAACCAATAAAATTCTAAGTGTTCAATGTTAATAGATAGGACCATGAATGCCCCGTACAGTTGAAAAAGCGCTCAATATAGAGTTAGCTAATCAGTTAAGGTTAAAACATCCTCGTTGGCGTGAAGAGCCTGATGGTACAGACATTGTTTCTGCTGAACAAACTGGAGTTTTGGATGGGCAGCGAAGAAAACAGCCAGATATTGTAATTCGTCATGTTGGTGGACACCCAGTAGTGGTTGAAACCGAATATTTTCCTGCCAGCACTGTGGAAAAAGAAGCCATTGAAAGATTGGGAAATAAAATAAACGGTCGTACCGTTGAAGGTACAATTGCAGTAAGAATTCCGAATGGCCTTGGTCAAAAATCTCAAAGTAGTCTGGGAGAAGAAATCAAGAAAGCAATTTATGAATATTGTCTATTGTTCGGTTCGCCTGATAAAATTAGCCGATGGCCTAAACAAGGATGGTTGTCAGGTAATATCGACAATCTTGCAGAGGCTATTGAAAGTGTTGCCCTTTCAGTAACCATTACAAAAGCAACTGACATTTTACAGAATGGTATTGATACGGGTGCTTCCATGTTGCGTTCATATCAAACTGAAAGACCTGACATGTTGCCAGAAATGGCCAAATTCCTTTATCAATCTGATAGTCCACAAACAACACGTATGGCAGTGGCAATAATAACCAATGCTTTCGTTTTTCAAACAGCAATTGCAGGAAACCATAATATCTCTTCTCCAGACTTACTCCTTGGTCAAAATTCCGTATCACTTAAACTAGCCGTAAGAAATTGCTGGCAGGAAATAATGGAAACAAATTATTGGCCAATTTTTAATATCTCTAGAGAACTTTTGGCCCCAGTTCCGGAATCAGTCGCAAGACCTTTTCTTGAGCACTTGATTAAATTGGCAGGACAACTGACAGAACTCGGTACTGCAAATATGCATGATTTGTCTGGTCAGATGTTTCAGCGTTTGATTTCTGACAGAAAATTCCTTGCTACCTTCTATACATTACCCTCAAGTGCTACTATGCTTGCTAATCTTGCTGCCAGCAGATTATCAATTGATTGGGGTAATCAAGAGGACATCGGGAAATTACGTATTGCTGATTTTGCTTGTGGAACGGGATCATTAATCAGTGCAGTTCAGCATGCCGTATCAGTTCGTTTTCGCCGTACTGGTGGTGATGATAGAGTTCTTCATAAGGCAATGATGGAACAAATACTGGTTGCTACGGATATTATGCCAGCAGCTACACATCTTACTGCTTCAACTCTTTCGAGTGCCCACCCGAATGTTTGTTTTGATGAAACCAATATATACACTTTGCCATACGGTTCCGATACTGGTGAAGTCAGAATTGGCGCCCTTGACCTAATAGATGATAAAAATGTAAGAAATTTGTTTGGTACAAGTGCAGCGAGAAGGCCGGGCGGTCGGAGTGAAAGAGTTGAACAAACAGCTGTAATCGAGCATGAGAGTTGCGATCTAGTTATAATGAATCCACCATTTACCAACCCAACCAATCACGAAAGCACGGAAGTTCCAGTTCCTTCATTTGCCGGTTTTGGTACAAGTGAAGATGAACAAAAAGCAATGTCAGCGCGTCTGAAGCATATTCGTAATGTGCTCAAGCGACGACGAGAAAGAGACAGCGCGTATGATTTTTCGCCAGAACCAGCTGGACATGGGAATGCTGGATTGGCTTCAAACTTTATGGATATAGCCCATGCCAAACTCCGACCTGGTGGATGCTTAGCCTTGGTGGTACCAGCTTCTTTTTCACAAGGTGCAGCAACTAATAATGCAAGAAAGATGCTGGAAGACTTTTATGATGATGTTATAATCATCGCTATAGCTACAGAAGGAAAAACTGACAGAGCCTTTTCTTCAGATACTGGTATGGGCGAAATTCTGCTATTGGGTACACGTCGTGAGCGAAAAAGACAAATAGGAGAGGAAACAACTGAAGGTCGTGATGTTCTCTTAATCAATCTTCGTAGTCGTCCAGATACTCAACTTGAGGGATCTTTTTTGGCCGAAGCGATTGAAAATATACGACTTAGTAAAAGGATTTCAGGAGATATCACTCTAGGAAACAATATAACTCCCTCGGGTAATTTTAGACGCGCTCCATTCGATGTTGCTTTCAGGTCAGCTGGTATACGAGAAAGTGGTTTAATCGATACCCTCGTCAGCCTCACCGAAGGAAAATTAATTCATCCTCAAACGAATGTTTCGTTCACAGTACCAATAACCCCTCTGGGAAACCTAGGTAACACCGGCAAGGGTAGCCGTGATATCAACGGGGCTAATAGACGTGGACCATTTGATGTTGTGGAAATAAGGCAAGGTGAGTACCCAACTTATCCAATACTTTGGGCTCATCATGCAGGCCAAAATGATGGAAACAGGGAAAGATGCTTGGTTGTAGAACCTGATAGCAAAGGAGTGATCCGTACGGACTGCAATTTGGTAGAATGTGAAGGAATAAACTGCGAAGTTGCAAACTGCAAGACGGGTGAAGCTCAATTGCTATGGGAAAACTTTGTTTCCAGACTCCATTTCAATATAAATTTTCGTATCAACTCCCAGTCTTTAGCAGCTTGCTTGACAGAAAGACTCACAATTGGAGGAGAGGCGTGGCCAAATTTTATTGTACATCATCCTGAATGGGAATTCCCAATGCTTCTTTGGGCAAATACTACTTTGGGTTTAATGATATTTTGGTGGTATGGAACTCGCCAACAGGAAGGACGCAGCAGACTTTCCCTCTCACGTCACCGTGAACTTTTATCAATTGACACCCGTAACTTAAACGAACAAAAATTCGCTCAAGCTGAGAATATTTTTGAACGCTTCAAAGAAAGGACATTCCTACCAGCAAACGAGGCTTACAGGGATGAGGTCAGAAAGGAATTGGATGCAGCGGTATTGATTGAACTTCTTGAACTAGACACATCCATTCTTGAAGGGTTGGAACTCCTGCGAGAGCAATGGTGTCGTGAACCAAGTGTTCATGGTGGACAAGCAACCCAACCATAAACATAGAGCAAATTAAGCAATTTCTTTAATTGTTAAAATATTTTGGGGTACGTGTCGAAATAAATTTGTATATAACAATTGTTCATTATTTCTGATCGTTAGGGGGTCTTGTCAGATATTGCTAGCTATGTAATGTAGCTAAATTAAGTAAGAAAAAAGTGTTTAAATATAGGTGTTTTTGACTTCTGAATTTTTTCTCCTGTTGAGTAATTTACCGAAACTTGAACCTTAGTTATTGAGG
>CAZHIL010000048.1:0-6647 GCA_964532985.1 uncultured Albidovulum sp.
AACCACATTCCTCTTTCACCCATCATTTCGCCATGATCGGAAGTAAAGATGGTAATTGTACTGTCATCAAGTCCTGTTTCCTCCAAAATGCTTAATAGTTGACCAACTTTCTCGTCGATATAGGAGATCATCCCATAATAACCATGTCGAGCCATTCGGCGGTGTTCATCGGTTACCGTATATTGATCTCTTGCCTGACAATAGTGAAGGTTACGGGACAGGTGATCCATATTGGCGAGTTCCATTGGTGGAACTTCAGGAAGCTCAATGGCCTCATGATCGTAGAGATCCCAGTATTTGTGGCCAATTACAAAGGGGGAATGGGGAGAAGTAAATGAAACCGTGAGGAAAAATGGCTTTTCATCATATTTTCTGGCCAAATCGTAGAGGGCCTGACAACCTGTATAGGCAACCTCATCGTCGTAATCCATCTGCAGGGATCTTGTACACGGACCACTCTCAATGATTGGGGCCATGGTCAAATTAGTCGGCCTGTAAGTCCTTCCCTTGGACCAATCCACGGTCCAGGCGAAATTTGCTGGATAGATTTCGGTTGTATGGCGTTTTTCATAGCCATGGTATTGGTCCGGACCAACAAAATGCATTTTGCCTGTCAATTCGACCCTGTAACCCAAATTTCTTAGATAGTGGGCAAAGGTTGGCAGGTCCGAAGGGAATTCATTGGCATTATCGTACATTCCAATACTAAAGGGCAATTTCCCTGTATGAAGTGAGGCCCGAGATGGTGCACACATCGGCAGATTGCAGTAACAGTTCTCAAAAAGAACACCCTTTTCAATCAGACGGTCAAGATTGGGGGTAATTACCGTTTTATTCCCTAATGCCCGCAAGGCCTTGGCCGTAAACTGATCGGCCATTATCAATAGGAAATTGGGTTTGGACTGGGGCATTTGGATTCTCAAGGGAGAGGGTTAAGCCCCCTCCCTTAAACTAAATTATTCAATACGAAGGCCTAGTTCATTTACCGCATTGTCGAAAACCATATATTGATCACCCACAAAGGCCTTGGTTTCTTCTGGAGACATTATGGAAACAATATTCCCCAATGACCGGGTCATTCTCAACCAAGCACGATCTTCCTTGAGACTATTCAATACTTCTGCCCATTTGGACACCACTTCATCAGGTAGGTCTGGAGGGCCGTAGATGGCTGACCAGCCAATGATTTTTTCAAGTGCTGAGTATCCAACTTCATTTACCGTAGGAACGTCAGGAATCACTTCCTGCCTTTCGGGCATGGTTACCGCAAGTGCGCTTAACCTACCTGCTTCTACAGAAGCCAGTACTGCTGACAGATTCTGCCAGGAAAAATCCACCTGACCAGATACCACCGCATTGGCTGCCGCACCACCACCCTTGTAAGGTACATGAATAAGTTTTTCGAAATCAATTTCCATCGAATCTGCCATAACTGCCGTTGCGAGATGCAATAAGGTTCCCACTCCTGCAGAGCTATAGGACATTTCTTCTCCAGCTTTGAGTTTTGCCTCAAAGTCGGCAAAGGAGTTGAGGCCACTTTCGGGATTGACCACAAGAACAAAGGGATTGATTTCCAGCATGCCTATGAAAGTGTAATCATCCCACTCATAACCAATGGTTTTGTTCATTGCCGGGACCCCCATTTGGCTTCCTACTCTGGCTGAAAGCATTGTATAGCCATCTGGATCGGAGTTGATAACAAAGGTTGATCCGACAACCCCGGCAGCCCCAGTTTTATTTACAGCCAATACGGGCTGACCAATGTAACCAGGAGCTGTGGCAGCGATCATTTTACCTGATAAATCGGCAGCTCCTCCAGGTCCGTAGGGGACAACAAGGGTAATGGGTCTCTCAGGGTATTCAGCCAATGCACTCATGGCCAACAATAACGATCCCACTAAACCCAAAAGCAATGATCGAAAAATAGTAAATGTATACTTCATGGTTCCTCCCTATGAAAAAAATGGTCTTAATAATTAAAATCTATTTATGACCGGGTAAAATTCCAAAATCAATACCACATATTGATTGGGATTTTGAGTAGATTCAGAAAAAAAGTGGCATTTTTACCCAATTACAGTGGTTAACTTTGACCATAACCGCCTACAAGGATGAGCATGGCCGTTTTCGGTATCTTCATTTATCTTTTCTAACCATAGATCCGTTTTGTCCGGTCCAGTACGTCTAATCCCAGCTCATGCAGAAAATACAGCATATCAATGAAAATCCAGTTTTCAGCTAGTCGATCTCCATTTCTGTGATAGATGTCAACAACTCTCATGTGAGCGGTTTTTTCACTCCCCGGAAAGCCCATGAAACCACCTGAAGGACGCATGGAAAGATTGGGCCAACCAAAGAAGCCTCCAAATTTACCCTCTGAAAAACTGGCGATATGACCTAAGAATTCAATATCCCTCAAGCCTTCACTAAAGGGTCCCTGATGCTGGTCCTGATATCGTGGAACCGTGTAGGTTGCACCAATACCAGCAGGCCCAAACCAGATCATGTCTTCATGCCAGGTTTCCCTCAATTCATCCAGTGGTGATTCAAGATCGGAACCTACCAAATCATCAACCATTCGATTGATCAAATCCATGGTCTTTTTCGATTCCTTGGGATCACTTCTCGAATAAAGCAAGCCATCATGGGTAAATGGCCCCGGGGTAATAAACCACTTGCCGGTTTCATTGGGGAATGGATCTATCCCCACCTGTTTCATAATAGCCGGTATGTCAAAAAACATGGCTGTTTGTGTGATTTTGCCATCTTTGACCTCATTGAACTCGACAAACCGTAAAAAAGTCATTTTTCGATTGGGTGGAATACCAAGCCAACTTTGATCAAACAATCCCATGAGATGCCCCATGCAACAGACCCAATCACCTCCATGGTTCTTCAAATTATTGGTACCGGCAAAAAATATGTCAGGCCGTCGCTGAATTGGCCCAATCGCATGTTTCAGGGGATACCAGAATATTGAACTGACTTCATCTACCCCATTGAGTTCATTGAATGGATACATTCCCCGCCAATGGTAATCGTCATGGACATATTTCGACAATACTGCCGAGACATCTTCCTTTGAACTGGCATCCAGTTCCTTGTAAAAATCTCTTACCAGTTGTTTTATGCCCTGAAAATCATTCATGATCATTAATCCTCAATTTTCAATTTTAGGAAGGTTGTTGAGAATGTCATATCCCAATTGTTGAAATACATCGACATGATCAATTATGACCCAATTTTCACTGAGTTTTCCATCACGCACCGACCAAAAATCCGAAAACCTCATTCGCATGGGTTTATTGGTTGGTTGCAATCCCAAATATGGCCCCTTGTGGGTTCCGGTAACGAAACCAGTTGCGGCGACCCAATTTTCATCGGCAAACTCTATATCATTTTTTGCATGATAATCAGGAAAGGCCTTGTAAAATGGCTTCAATACCTGGTTTTTGAATCCATCCAAGCCATGAATTGAACCAAAACCCAATGGCCCATGCCAAATCATATCCTCATGCCAATACCTGTCATGGGCATCAATATCCTGCCTATTCAGCGCTTCGTACATTTCCTGTACTAGTTTCAAGTTGTAATCACGTGACATATTCTACCCCTTTACCGCACCTGCTGTCATTCCTTCAACAATTTGCTTCTGAAATACCAAAATCAAAAATAACAAGGGAATTGTTACTGATACTGAACCAGCAATTCCATGCATTAAACGTTCCATGCTTCTATTTTGTCCCATGTAGTTTCCCAGGGCAGCAGTCATGGTTGTCATATCGCCACTCATCAACTGGCTGGCAATAAGGAAATCATTGTATGCAAGTATAAAAGAAAACAAACCTGCTGTAATCACTCCCGGCCACATGACCGGTATGATAACAAGCCTGAAGGCTTTCCACCTAGTACATCCATCAATCATCGCAGCTTCGTCCAACTCTTTGGGGATGCTGCGGAAAAAAGCCCTTAACATCCAAATCGTGAATGGTTGGTTTATGGCCACTAGTACAATAATCAATATTTCGTATCTACTCCACAACCCCATCTCATAAAATATCGGCTTGTAGGCAGTTAAAAGGACAACATGCGGGAGTGCCCTAAAAACCAAGGCTGCCACCAATAACCAAAAACCCATCCTTCCGCCATAGCGAGCCAGTGCATAACCTGCTAGGCAACCCACAGTAAGGGAAACTGCAACTGTAGCCAGAGTTACAATAGCCGTATTGATACCATAACGCCAAAATTCATCGATGAACCAGACATGGAAGTAATGCTTGAAAGTAACCGGTGCAAAAAGCGTAGGGTTTGATGAGAATGCATCAACTGGTGTCCTGAGGGATATCAAGAACATCCAGAAAAACGGAAACATGGCCAGGAATAACCACAATCCCAAACCACTATTGGTAATCGCCGTAAGAAAAAATGAATTCCGTTTTCTCAATTGATTGCCTTTTGTTCCTTGAAAGTGTGACGCAGTATGGGAATCAGTAAAATCACCACACCTATAATCGTGAGGATTGAATATGCCGCAGCCTTGTGGATATTGTCCTGTACCCCGAGGACAAAATAAGTGAGATACTGCACAGAGTTTGCATAAACGGATGTTCCAAAAACTAGTATCGGTTCAAAGACACGATAGGCATCCATGACATGAATCATTGTGATAACGGCCAACAAGGGTGTTAGATGAGGTATGATCACGTATCTCAATCGTTGCCAAGCATTGGCCCCGTCGATCATGGCAGATTCCAGTGGATCCCTGGGCATCGTCTGAAGGCCAGCATAAAGAATAATGAAGGCAAAGGGTGCTGCGAACCAGATACCGTAAAGGATTATTAGTATTCGGGTGGAGATCTGGTTGGAAAGAAAATAGATTTGACCAAATCCCAATTGTTTCAAAATCACGGAAACAATCCCATTGTCCAGAAACATCCAAAATATCGCAGATGAAGATACGATGGGAGTTACGATCATGGGTAAAAGGGAAATGAAAACCAGGGAGCCCCTCAACCCTTCAGTCACACGGTTGACCGCCAAGGCCACACCCAGCCCTATGATCAGAATGGCAGGTGTTGTAAAGAAGGTATAAAGGAGCGTGAACTCCAAGGCACTCCAAAAATCGTAATTTGAGATGCGTTTGTAGACATGGTCTAGTTTCCCTCCTAAACCTTCATTTTGAGGGAAAGGACCCTTGAACGCTTCAACCACGCCCTCAATTTCAGAAGCCTCCCTGAGGTTTCTTCCCCCGACATACTCCCAGATGAAAATTGTATCGCCATTTTCATCCAGGACTGGCTGTGGAACGGTTCTCGTTACTTCTCTGGTTTGACCACCGAATAATGGTACTTCGGTGGTAATTTCCCGCAATTCCGTTTTGACATACGATTGGTAGACTGAGAGAAAAACAACACCAATCAGAGGCAAGGCGATCAGCAAAAGCATTGAGGCCACCGAAGGGGCCACAAAAGCCAGGAAGGTCTTGGCTTTCATAACGGTTTTCTTGATTTAGGCTCGGGGAAATATCCACTTCCCCGAGCAAATGTTATTTAGTTGAGATAACCCGCGTCCCGGGCTGCCTTGGTATACTCTGCTTCGGCATCTGCCAGGGATTGGGCAGCGCTTTCCTTACCGGCAAGAAAGTCGCCGATGTTGTTACCAATGGCTGAATGGGCCAACCCGGACTGAGGATTCATCGGAAACGGTGGAGCCCCAAGCATAATCGTGTCATTGACCGATTTTGTAAAATTGTTGCTTTGGTAATTGGAACGCAACCACAATGCGACATCATTATGTTGCTCAACTACCTCTGGTCGTAATGCATGGAGCATGACCTGGAATGCAACCTCAGGGTCACCATCAAGATTCTTTGGAATGACATAGCCATCCCACCAGAACAGGGATGAGGGAGCACCACCATCCTTGGCAGCCGGTGCGGGTGCCAATCCAATTTTACCGACAACGGTACTTTCATTGGGATCTTCAACTCCAGCAGCCTCGTTTTGCCACTGTATCGCCATGGCAATTTCACCTTGACTCAACTGCTGATTGACATTCCCGAAATCATGTGAAAGTGCATTTGGAGACATGTACTGGGTAAGCCTTCCCATGATCTCCAGGGCTTCTATCCCTTCGGTGCTGTTGAATGCCGCCTCAGAGGTTTCTGGATCAAAAAGACGACCACCGTTCGAGAAGAGAATATTGACAAACTCGTTTCCTCTTTCCCAATTGCCTGGACCACCAAAAGCAGCACCATAAGGATAATCAATTTCATCATCATTCATGAGTACTTCAGCAGCGGCAAACACCTCATCCCAAGTCGTGGGAACATCGAGGTTATGCTTTTCTAGAATGTCAGTTCGATAAAACAGCACTTGTGCATTTGCCATGAAAGCTACTGCCATAATGTCATCACCAAATCGAATGAGCATCTGATCCTCAATCTGGCCTACTTCCCTGTATTTTTCGACCAAGTCATTCAAGGGTAGCAACTCACCATTGGCCTGGTGTGATGTGATGGAAAAATTAGCCACGGCAGAAAGGTCATATGGTGAAGTCGAAGCCGCAAAGGCCACTTCCCTTTCTTCTTGATGGGTTGTTGTAAGTTTGGCATCAACCTTGAGATCGTCACGTTCACATTCTTCCAT
>CAZHIL010000049.1:0-5244 GCA_964532985.1 uncultured Albidovulum sp.
TGGAAGCATAAAGTAAATGCGGGTCCAGAGCATTTGAAGGCGGTACAGTTAAAGCAAGTGATTTGACTCCGGCAATCCTGGCAGGTACACCCATCATGAGAACTGATGAAGGATAGGTGGCAGTACCGCCTGGGACATACAGCCCACAGGATTGTATCGGTTGCCAAATCCATCCCAAGGTTACACTATCTTCATCTTTCCAGGTCTGGCTGGTCGGTATTTGTTTTTCATGAAATTTCCAGAGCCGTTCAAAGGATGCCTTGAGAATGTCTTTTTGGCTGTCTTCAAGAGTATTGATTGAGGTTTCAATTTCTTCCTCTGAGACAAGGAGTTCGTCAGGCTTCAGGCTAACACCGTCAAACTTTTTTGTGAAAGCTATCAAGGCCCGGTCTTTTTCAGAAACAATACCGGTAATGATTTGGTTTACTGCTTTCTTGGTTGATTCAGAAAGTGCAATATTCCCCTTCAAAAATTGTGTGAACCGGGTGTAATCGTCTGAGCGGTTTAAATGAAATAATTGAGCCAACTAATCACTCCGGGTGTGAGGGTATTTTTCTTGATGGTGCCAGATAGGGTTTGGTTACGTCAGTCAAATAGACATTGATACACTCAACCGAAGCATGAATATCCCAATGACCTGACAATCGGCACGAAAGTCTTCCAGTTCCATCCTCACCCGGTTTGAATTGGAGTGCCAGAAGAGACAGGGGTATATCTGATCCCTTGGCATCTGGCAAAAAGTGGTTCAGCTCCAGTACATCCTTTATGATCAATAGGGATCTTACCCTTTCCACTTGTTCCCTGGATTTACCTTTACCCTTTATTAATTCCCAACGAATCCTGTTTAATAGAATGGCCAATTCCCTTTTTTCCTTGTCATGGCTTATATCCTGTTTCAGGAAAATGGCATCCTGCAGGTAGGATGATAGAACAGTTAGGTCTTCCTGATCTTCAGCCCTGACCTTGAGTGGTTCATCGGCAAAGGTATCCTCATATTGCGCATCGGTTTTATTCATGATTGAACTCGCTTGATTTGTGCACCGCACTGGGCCAGTTTTGTTTCAATATTCTCATAACCACGATCCAGATGGTATACCCTGTTGATCCTGGTTTCCCCCTTTGCTGCCAGACCTGCAATAACTAGGGCTACTGAAGCCCTCAAATCGGTAGCCATGACTGGAGCACCAACCAAATGATCCACACCTTCTACCATTGCGCAGGTACCTTCCAATTTGATTTTTGCACCCATTCGTGACAACTCCGGTACATGCATGAACCTGTTTTCAAAAATATTTTCATTGATTTCGCTTTCCCCTTGGGCCAAAGTAAGGGTAGCCATCATCTGTGCTTGCAGATCCGTTGGAAATCCCGGATAGGGTTCGGTTGTAACCTTTATTGGTTGCAGGTCCGTATTGGTGGCATCAATCGCCAATCCCTCGGAGTCAGATTTGTATCTTACACCCATCTCGCCGATTTTTTTCAGAAATTCCGCATTCAAAACTTCCTGTCCCGCCGTCAGGGAAATTTTCCCCTTGGTAATTACAGCAGCCAAAAGATATGTTCCGAATTCAATCCGGTCAGAAATGACTTCATGGGTTGATCCATTCAATCTGTGTTTCCCCTCGATTTCAATCGTAGAACTTCCCCTGCCCTTGATTTCAGCTCCCATCTTTTGCAGACAATCAATCAGATCTCCTATTTCAGGTTCTCTAGCTGCATTCCTGATAATCGTTCTTCCTTTGGCCAGGGTTGCTGCCATAATTGAATTCTCGGTGGCACCCACCGACTTGAATGGGAAGTCGATTTCTGCCCCGATGAGACCTTCGGGAGCAGATGCAATGACATAACCGTTTTCCAATTTGAGTTTTGCACCAAGTTTTCGCAATGCCTTCAAGTGAAGATCAACCGCTCTTGCGCCAATCGCACAACCTCCGGGTAGTGAAACCTTGGCATACCCCTCCCGAGCCAGAAGTGGTCCAAGAACCAAGAACGAGGCCCTCATTTTTCTAACTATGTCATAATGCGCCTTGCGGTTGCTTATATTTCTGGCATCCAAACAAAGACTTCTGCCATCCTTGTTTTGCACCTCCAAACCCAGCGAACCAAGGAGTGTGGACATGGTGGCAATATCCGAAAGTTTTGGTACGTTATTCAGGTTCAATGGGGCCTCGGTAAGTATTGCCGATGCCATCAGGGCCAAGCAGGAGTTTTTTGCACCGGAGATTTTTACCTTACCTGATAATGGAACTCCACCTTCGATAATTATTGAATCCATTCTACTGCTCTACTCATTATTTTTCTCGCATTTATTGTTTATCTTCCTGCTTCTTCCCTTTTCTTCTCAAAAGGTTTTTCTTCAGTGCGGATTTCAGCCTTTCCTTGCGGACAGTCTCCCTCTGATTTTTTTTGGTTGATGATTCAACCTTCGTATTTTCCTGCATTCCAGATATGATCCAAACAACAAATTCTATATCACGGAAATCATTTCATGTTAACTATCATATTTGGGATTATTGCCAGAAAACAATGTCAATACCGATATATTTCCAACCGTATTCCTCCACCATGGGCTTGGTTCAGGAGATATAATTCGATCTTATCCAAATTGATATTCGAACACGGAATATATCATAAAAATGTTGGTTGTAACTGAAAAGTAAAAATTTTCAGAATTCTGTAAAATTCCTGTTGATTAAATCTTGGCTCCCAAATCGAGGGGAAATTACTGAGTAAGTGCTTTCCTGATGAATCAACCCGGTATTGATTTTTGGTGGGCAAGTGAAAAATTTTTGCTTGGGAACTGCCGAATTCTTAGATGTTGGTTTAAATTTGTAAAATCTTCTCTAATTGTAGTTTGTATTGAGAAAATACTTTCATTCACACAAGTGCCGCAGTAGCTCAGTGGTAGAGCGCATCCTTGGTAAGGCTGAGGTCGGGAGTTCAATCCTCCCCTGCGGCACCATCATTATTCCTCAATTACAACTGCACTATTGCATTTAGGCAAACGTCCATAAAATTGGGTATTCATTCAAAATGGCTTGTACCCTTTCCCTCTGATCATCATCAAAACTGCCACTTACATTTGTTACAAGACCTTTCTTTGGAACTTCCGAGGTCGAAATTTCTATTTGAATTCCCTCATCATTGAATCGCTCACTCAAAACTCGGTTGATGGCCATAATTCTCAGATCCGGCTTGAATACCTTGCCAACAGCAGTTTTCGGAAGTGCTCCCACAACCTCGACATGAACCGGCATGGCCAATTTGTTTGTTATATTTTCCTTAGCATAATTCAGCAATTCATCAGATGTTGTTGTTGCACCCTCAATCAATTCGACATAGACACAGGGCAACTCTCCCATTTTTGTATCGGGTTGGCCAATGGCACCAACAAAGGCGACTGAATCATGCCCGGCAAGATTTTCCTCAATTATTGCCGGATCAATGTTATGTCCCCCACGAATAATTTGGTCCTTTGCCCGGCCGGTAATCCATACATATCCATCTTCATCAATCTTGCCCAAATCGCCCGTTCGAACCCAATTTTCATCGGAATAAAGCCCAATATTCTTTTCACTGTCGGTATAGGTATTTCCAACGAAGACTCCGGGTGCTGAAATACAAATTTCACCAATCTCATCGGTATCGCATTCCTTGATGATTTGTCCCTGATCGTCGCAATCCAGAATTCGAACATCTGTATATGGAAAGGGCAATCCTACCGATCCAATTTTCTTGACACCATCAGGTGGATTAACCGAAACGATACAGGTCGTCTCGGTCAGCCCATACCCCTCCATGATATTCACACCGGTGGCTTTCTCGAACCTGTTGAACAATTCGGTTGGCAATTGTGCTGAACCGCAGATTGCTGACCGGAGGGATGAAATATCTGCCTTGATTGGTTTTTGCATCAGAACCGACAAGGCAGTGGGAACTGTGATCATGAAAGTAACCTGCCATTTTTCCACTAAGTCCCAGAAAAGGTCGAATACCTTGTCACCCCGATATCCCGCTGGTGTGGGAAAGACTATATGAGCACCAGTTCTAATACCGGACATAAGGATCGGATAGGCAGCAAAAACATGAAATAAGGGTAATGGGCAAATAATGACTTCATCTGATGTTATTCCGATCAACTTGCCACACCATCCATTATAGATCATTCCGGATTGCTTGTGCTGGGCCAATTTTGGTAGCCCAGTAGTTCCACCAGTATGAAACAGGGCCGCAATTCGATCTTCCTGACTGTCATCAAAGTCCAATCCATTACCATTATGTTTGTCTATTCCCTCATAAAAATCATGAATCGAGATTCCACTTGGATGAGTAGTTTTGGGCCTGATCAATCCAGCAATCCATTTTTTTGGTGGTTTAAGATACCGAACCAAATCAATTTCTACTATGTGCTTGATGCTGGGACATTCGGCCGCCGCCTCATGTGCGAGTTGGGCAACATTAGTCTTGGGAAAGGATTTGAGTGTAACCAATACCTTGGCATTGGAAGAGTTCAATATACCGGCAATCTGGGAAGCACTCAGCAGTGGATTGATCGGATTGACCTTGCCAGCTATCATTCCCCCAAGAAGGGTAAAAATCGTTTCATTGCAATTGGGTAACAAAAAAGCAACCACATCATCCCTACCTACTCCTAGGGAATTGAAGAATTTGGCTGTCTGGCAAACCCTTCGATAGACATCATTCCAGGTCAGGGTTTAAGCATGGGACTTGGGATCAGCTTCAATTTGAAATGAAATTGCCGATTTGGGGCCATAACCATTCTTCGTTTTGCTTAGGGCATCAAAAATCGTTATCGGATTTTCTACATCATCCCACGGCATGCCTTGTTCAATTGATTTTTTTCCAGCTAGGTCGTTAAACACGGAAACCTCCCTTCAAAGTTCAGAATCGTTTAGATAAATCAAATATTACACTTCCAACATTTCTATATTTACCATACAGAAAGTGAAATACGAATTTATGTTTACCGGGAATTTTCTGATCAATTAAACTGAAGGGTAGCCAATTTTGCGTACAAACCGCCTTCAGCGACCAATTGTTCGTGGGTTCCTTCAGCTATGATCCTTCCCTTGTCAAATACCAAGATGCGGTCTGCCTTTTTGACCGTAGCCAGTCTATGGGCAATGACAATAGTTGTTGTTTGGGTCGCCATATGGTTCAAGGCTTCCTGAACAGCAACCTCACTGACTGAATCCAGTGATGAGGTTGCCTCATCCAGCAATA
>CAZHIL010000050.1:0-1831 GCA_964532985.1 uncultured Albidovulum sp.
TATTTGTTGAAAATTATTTTCCCTTGTAAAAATTCTTGATGGAATCAACAAACATTTCAACGTCCCGGTCATCAATTCCCAAATGTGTGACAAAACGAAATGCGGGTTTTTTCCCCGTTACCAGAAAACCATCCGAGTGCAAATGATCAAGTAGGGGTTGATGTTCATCCGGATGGGGTTCAAAAAATACCATGTTGGTTTTTTGGGTTATTCGTACCCCTGACTTTTCAGCCAAATCATCCAGGGAATCGGCCAATAGTCTGGCCCTGTTGTGGTCTTCAGCAAGTCTGTCGACATGATTATCAAGGGCGTATAGTCCGGCAGCGGCCAAATACCCTGATTGACGCATGCCGCCACCAAGAATCTTGCGATTTCTTCTTATCGATCTTTCGAGACAGGCTGGTCCAGCCAATAAAGTACCAACAGGGGCACCCAAGCCTTTTGAAAGGCACACGGAAACAGTATCTGCGATATTGGCGATTTCAATAGGATTGACGTTCAATTCGATGGCTGCATTAAATAGGCGGGCACCATCAAGGTGTACTCCCAATCCAAATTTTCTGGCTGTGGCAGCGTTTTCCTTTAGAACATCCACAGTCAGAGCATTTCCGGAAACGGTATTTTCCAGGCAAAGAAGCCTTGTCTCCGGAAAATGTGGATCGTCCGGTTTTACGTGAGATGCTATGTTCTCATTACTGATGGAACCATCCTCTTCGGTAGGGAGGGGAGTAAACGAGATACCTCCGAGTACCGAAGCACCTCCAGCCTCAAAAACATAAGTATGATATTTGTTACCGACCAGGAGATCACTTCCTCGACCGCAATGTGTAAGGATGGCAGCAAGATTGGATTGGGTTCCAGATGGAAAAAAAACACTCATTTCCTTTCCGACCAGTGCTGCAAATCTTTCCTGAAGTTCGTTTACGGCGGGATCATCACCATAGACATCATCACCCACCGACGTAGTTGCCATGGCCTGGAGCATTCCTTCGGTGGGTTGAGTTACGGTATCACTTCTGAAATCCCCCTTGAAGGAATTGGAACGTTTGCCCATACCTGAATTTTCATACATGTGTTTTGCCGATTGACTTTGAATTGATTTTAATTCTGATTAGCCCTAAAATAGGATATACAAACGTATACATTGTATTATCATTTTTTTCGTTTAGCTATTTGCCAAGCAGATAAAAAAACCTAATTTCCCAGTTGTTGGTTTACGTGGAATAAGGTAGAATTAACATTTTAGTCAATTGATACCCTTTCCGGTTTTTGCAAGAATAGGTTTGTTCATAAAAAAGGAAAGTAATTTTAATTTAAATTCGGAGATTGCAGATGAATAAGATAGGAATCGTACTGGCAGGCATTTCGGTATTTGCGCTGGCTGCTTGTGAAATGGATGATGAAACCGTCAGTACTTTGGGTGGAGCAGCAATTGGTGCCGGTGTGGGAATGGCTGTTTCCAGCGATGCTGACAAGGAAGAAGGCGCATTGATTGGTGCTGGACTGGGTGCAATAATTGGAAACTCACTGGCAAATCAGAGAGCAGGTAGAGGAAATCAACAAGCTACGGGGACCCAACAGGCTTCCACACAGACTGCAACCCCAAGGTATGATCAGTCCCGTTATGACGGCATTTTATCTGCACATAACTTCGCCTTGCAGACTGCACTGGAAAACAATGCACCTGAAAGATGGAGATATCAGGGTGCAAGTGGAACCGTTTATCCAACCAATTCCTGGGTAGAATATGGATTGAGGTGTCGTGGTTTTGATTCGGTATGGAACGATGGAGGTCAAACCGGTACCGAGAGTGGCAGTGCTTGCCGACAAC
>CAZHIL010000051.1:0-9839 GCA_964532985.1 uncultured Albidovulum sp.
CACTGCCAAAAGCAGGAAAGAGAACAAGATCAATGGTTGGGGCTTAGACACGATCCTGAGTACCGAACATTCCCGTGGGTTTGATAATCAAAACCATGAGCATAAGGGACAACCCGACAATATCGGCAATTACCCCGTCAACAAAAGTGGTAATTACCGTGTGGATAAAGGCATATGTGGCCGATGCCAGAACTGCCCCTTCGAGTGAACCGATCCCACCTACTATGATGACAATAAACGCCGAGACAATAACCGAATGCCCAATTACCGGGCTGATGGATATAACCGGAGCAGCAACACTACCTGCTACCCCGGCTAGTGCTGCACCAATGAACAGGGCAATTATGGATACGGTTCGGGTTGATATACCTTGGAGCATTGCAGCCTCTGGATCCTGTGCACTTGCTCTCAGGGCCCAGCCAAATTTGGTTCGTTTTAGAAAAAGCCAGAGCGCTGATAGGCAAACCAGTGCCGAAAGTATTACAAAAAGTCTTTGTACCGGAAGGCGAACCTTTTCAGAAATGATAATCACCTCCTGGGTAACCGGAGGTACATGTTCCATCCTGACACCAAAACCAAGAATTATCAGTGCCTGAATTACCATCAGGAAACCAATGGATGCCACCAAGCCTCCCAATGGATTGTCCCTCAAAGGGTGAAACATCGTCATTTCCATTAGTATGCCGACCAGACCGACAAAAATCAGTCCGATTACCACAACCAGAAAGAAGGGCATCTGCAAATTGGTATAGAGTGCCACGACAACATACGCACCAAGCATGAACAGCTCACCATGGGCGAAGTTGATTACTCCCATCACACCGAATATCAGAACAAGCCCGACAGCGACAAGGGAAAGATATGCAGCAGCAAACAGGGCGTTCAGCCCTGTTTGCAATAAAAGCTCAATCATTTGGGTGGATAACCAAACTTAACGTGTTTGGGAACTGTATTATCGCTGATCCCACATGATATTGTATTCGGTAAAATACTTCTTCAGGATTTCACCATGCTTTTCATACCAGCCGGGAATCCATTTGTATTCCTGAATACGGGCCTTGCCATCGTTAACGACAACAACCGGCCAGTTTCCAACCAGTGCCTGATCGATACCGAACAAATCCTTGCCCCACCAGTCGGCAGTACCAAAGGCATGCTCACCCTTACCTGATTCCAGCATTGATGCCAAAACATCACCAGGTTCTATGGAATTTGCCTTTTCAGCAGCCCACTTCCAGAGATCCATGATGGATGCATATTCCCAACTGACGGCACCCCATTCTCCTGGATGCCTGTTGTTGTATTCGGCAAAGAATCCACCCGGATCTTCAAAATTGATGAAGTCCTGCTCAAGAGCGGGGTCATCAAAATCCGGGAACTGGAAGATGAACCCTTCCATGAATTCTACTGATGTCTTCTCGATCATCTGTTGATAAAAATCAGCCGTACATGAAATTACTGTGCCCTCATATCCCTGTTGGAAGAGTTGTTCTACAAGCGGATGAACAAACTCGGTGTAGCAAGTATCAAGGCAGATGATGTCTGTATTGAGCGAAATCATCCGTGAGACAATTGGCGCAAAGTCCGTCGTCGCAGCATCAAAAAGGATTGGATCCTCATTGGCTATACCGGCAGCCTCGAATGCGGCCAGATAAGTTGCAACCGAAGGAATTCCCAAGGCGTCATCCTGTGCACAAATAACGGCGGATTTCAGATCCGGATAATTTTCGGCCAACCACTGTACTCCTGTCACATTATAGATGGGATGTACTTCCGCAGGTGCAATCAAGGTTGATGTATCAGGACCCAGATCCGATGGCAATAGGGTGGAAAACAGCATGCCGGTACGATCGGCAACTGGTTGTGCTCCTGGCCAGGTGTCACCACCCAGCATCATGACAAATTTGACTCCATCCTCTATAACCAGTTTACTTGCACCAGCCCTTGCCTTTGCTGGGTCGTATTCATTGTCATATCCAATGAACTCAACAGGATGACTTTCACCATTAATCTGAATACCACCTGCTGCATTGATTCTTTCAGCCCAAATTTGACAACCGTCCAAGCCTGGCTTACCCCAAGCGGCAACTGGACCTGTCAAGGGTGCCAGAAATCCTATCTTGATAGTTTCTCCCGCGGCTAAAGTTATCTTTGGTAAGCCCATAACCATGCCCGCTGAAATCGTAGCGGCCATACGTTTCAAGAACTCACGTTTGGTCTGGCTTGAAAAGTTTTTCATTTTCCATTCCTCCTTTTTGCCAATAAACCTTAACTTGAAAACCTATTTAATTATTATGAAAAAATTGACCAAATCGCTAATAAATAATTAGTTTCATGAATATTTTGTTTTAGGAAAGAAAAATGGGGAAGCGAATAGCAATAATTGGTGCTGGGCCTTCGGGATTGGCTCAGCTTAGAGCCTTCCAATCGGCTAAGAATAAGGGAGCTGAAATCCCTGAAATTGTTTGTTTTGAGAAACAAAGTGATTGGGGTGGGCTTTGGAACTATTCATGGCGTACGGGAACCGATGAATACGGTGAACCAGTCCACAATTCCATGTACCGCTATCTATGGTCAAATGGACCGAAGGAAGGGTTGGAGTTTGCCGATTATACCTTTGAGGAACACTTTGGAAAAAATATAGCATCCTATCCACCTAGGGCCGTTCTGTTTGATTACATCAAGGGTCGGGTTGAAAAGGCTGGTGTCAGGGATTTGATACGTTTTCGTACTCCGGTTAGGAGGGTTGAATACTCGGAAGAAGGGGGAAACTTCAGGGTCGTTGCTGAAGATCTTGTTAAAGGAGCTGAAACGGATGAGACTTACGACCATGTAATAGTTGCCAATGGACACTTTTCGACACCCAACGTACCTGAGTTTGAAGGTTTTGAAACTTTCAACGGTCGTATTTTACATGCTCATGATTTCCGTGATGCACGAGAATTCGTTGGTCAGGATATTCTGATTATTGGAACTAGCTATTCAGCTGAGGATATTGGCTCACAATGCTGGAAGTATGGTTGCAAGTCAGTGACCGTCAGCCATCGAACTGCACCCATAGGTTTTGACTGGCCCGATAATTGGGAAGAAGTTCCCTTGTTGTCCAAGGTGGAAAAGAAGACTGCAACGTTCCAGGATGGTTCAAGCAAGAAAATTGATTCTATCATTTTGTGTACCGGCTATCTTCATCACTTCCCCTTTATGGAAGAGAATCTGCGACTGAAAACTGCAAACCGTCTGGCTACTGCTGACCTTTACAAGGGGGTTGTCTGGGCACATAATCCGAAATTGTTCTATCTTGGCATGCAGGATCAATGGTATACCTTCAACATGTTTGATGCCCAGGCCTGGTATGTCAGGGATATTATTTTGGGTCGCATTGAAGTCCCCGACCGGGATCAAATGCTGGCCGATGTGGATGCAAGGGTTGCCGAAGAGGATGCGATAGATGATCCCTACGGCCCAATTATATACCAAGGGAATTATGTCCGGGAACTGATCGCCGAAACCGATTATCCAAGTTTTGATGTGGATGCATCCGATCAGGCATTTATCCAGTGGAAAAAACACAAGAAACAGGATATTATGGCCTTCAGGGATAATGGTTATGTATCTCCAATGACCGGAGTACATGCACCTCCTCACCATACCAAATGGGTTGAAGCGATGGATGATTCCCTTGAAAGTTATCTTCAAATATAAAGCTTTACCCGAGGACGAGGAGTATTTCGAACAACGGGCATGATTGGGGAGTTCAGACCCTGCTCAGGATAGAATCAGTCAGGACAAGGCTTCCCCAATCAGGTTATTGGTGTTTTCTTCAATCACGGTTTCGATTGTCTGCATAAAATCTCCCTGGGGTAAACCCAGTTCAATTGGTGGAAGAAATTCCAGGACAGCAACACCGGGCTTTCGTAATATTGCCCTTCTGGGCCAGAAGCATCCAACATTGGTTGCAACTGGAATACAGGGTTTATTCAGCATTTCGTATATGACATAGGCTCCTATCTTGTAAGGCATTTTCTTGTTGGGTGCCACTCTGGTTCCTTGTGGGAATATAACCAATTGACTGTCCTCAGAACTGGAAGTGTTTACCCCTTGTTTCAACTGGTTGATGGCCAACTTCTTTTTTCCTCTGTCAACAACAACACAACCAATTTTTCTGGCAAAATAACCCACGATAGGTGCGTTTCTGAGCTGTTTCTTCATGACAAAACGGGGTCTGGGCAAGATACTGCATAAAATTAGGATATCAAAAAAGGATTGGTGTTTGGAACAAATCAGTACTTCGTCTTGAGGTGGAATACCCCTGATTTCCGTTTTCAAACCGACAAGATGATGAGCAGAAAACCTTACCCAAAGGCAATAGTTTCTAATACCCCTGAAAGTCCACTCTTGGCTGATCAGGGACATTGGAATGTACAACAGCGACATTACAGCCATAACCAGGTACATCTGGAAAACAAATACTAATGATTTGAGCCACTGCATGGTATTACCTGATGATAATGTAATGAAATAATCTTCTTATATTCCAAGAACATCAAACATGTCATACAAACCCGGAGATTGATCCAAGCCCCAAAGCGCCGCTTTCAGAGCGCCGGATGAATAAATCGACCGATCAGTAGCAATATGGGAAAGTACTATTTTTTCACCGTTGCCTGCAAAAATGACATCATGTTCACCCACGATACTACCCCCCCTGATTGCAGAAAAACCGATGTTACCTCTTTTTCTGGCCCCAACAGCACCGTATCTGGGTTTGTCGATGTGGTCCGACAGGTCCACTTTTCTTCCACTGGCTGCAGCTTCCCCAAGCATAAGGGCGGTTCCTGATGGTGCATCCACCTTGTGGTGATGATGGGCTTCTACAATTTCAATATCAAAATCTGCATCAAGGGATGCAGCCACCATTTCGGTTATTTTAACCAGAAGATTGACCCCCATGGACATATTGCCGGCCTTGATGATCACTGCCGATTTTGATGATCTCACGATGTTTTTTTCCTGCTCCCGATCAATCCCTGTCGTACCTATAACATGAACAAAATTCAATCTGGATGCCAAATCTGCAATTTTTGTGCTCGAACTCGGTGAACTGAAATCAATAACGGCATCAACTTCCCTAAAAGCCTCCTCCGGATCATCAAGAACCATAATCTCATGGGGGGTTTCAGGATTAGTTTCAATTAGCAATTTACCTACCCAGGGATGACCAGTCATTTCCGTAACCGTAGATAATTCCATCTTTTCCGAATCGGCAATTGCCTTGATAAGCATTTGTCCCATTCGCCCTGAAGCACCAACAATTCCTATTTTGGGTAACGAACTCAACTTCAATCCTCCCTCAAATACTTTATTTTTACTATTCTAAACTATATACCATTTTTGTTTTCCTTGGTTTAAAGGTAAATGGGGTGAACTATGGTTAAATCAACAAAGGGATTGGGCGGACTAACACAACGTCAATTGCGTGTTGGTGAATTGGTGCGTCGAGGATTGGCAGAAATCCTCTCCCAGTGGGATTCCTATGGTGAAAACATGGCAGGTGTTTCCATTACGGTTGGGGAGGTCAGGATGTCTCCGGATCTGAAAAAAGCAACTGTCTTTGTATCGCCCCTTGGAGGTCAATTCATGGAGGAAACGGTTATCACCCTTAATGAAAACAGACGGGAAATCAGGCAACAACTGAATAAAAAACTAACCCTGAAGTTTTCACCCAGTTTGCACTTTGTACCCGATCCGCTTTATGATCAAATGGACAATACAAGAAGGTTGTTTAATCTCGAAGAAGTTAAACGGGATCTTTGATTTCGATAGGTTTCGACTTCATGCCAGCGAGTCAACATTCCAATAAAAAGATTTCCGGATGGCTTGCCGTAAACAAACCTCCCGGAATCTCTTCAACCAGCGTGGTCAATCTTGCCAAGCGGGTCTTTAAATCCAAAAAAGCGGGCCATGCAGGTACTCTGGACAAACCGGCAAGTGGTTTACTTGCAATTGCCTTTGGTGAAGCTACCAAAACCATTCCTTTTATTACAGATTCATTCAAGGGGTATCGATTTGTGGTTAATCTTGGAGCCTCTACGGATACCGATGATGCAACTGGGACAATCATTGACCAAACAGACATAATCCCATCTGAACAGAAAATTCTTGAAGGATTGGAAGAATTTAAAGGTGTTATCCTGCAAACTCCTCCCCGATATTCCTCAGTCAAGATAGATGGCCAGCGAGCTTACCAATTGGCAGTCAAGGGTAAGGAGGTCGAGATCAAACCACGACCACTTACGGTCCGAAAGCTTGAATTCAAGGGCTGGGTTTCTGAGAACCAGATTGAACTTGAAATGGATTGCAGCAAGGGTGGTTATGTCCGTGCAATTGCCCGTGATCTAGGTGCAAACCTGGGGTGTCTTGCTCATGTGGATAACCTGACCAGACTTTGGTCTGGACCATTTGACATTTCAGACTCCCTACCCTTTACCAAACTGACCGAAACAACTCCCGATACCCAACCGCTTGATTGGCTACTTCCCCTTGAATTGGGTTTCCATGCCTTGCCGGAAATACATTGCAGCCTTTCACAAGCGAACGATATCAGAAATGGAATGCCGGCCTTATTTCCTGATTCACTGATCAAAGATAACTCTGAGGTTTGGGTTTCCTGGAACAACAACGCCATTGCCTGGGGTTATATAGTTGATCGTGTATTTCACCCCAAAAGAATTATTCTTCAGGACTGATCAGAAGGTACTAAGTCAATTTTCCAAAAAAATGGACAATATGCCTTTTTTGCTGTAATTGTTTCACTTGCAATAAAGCACCCAAGTTTTGGAATTGGCTTTGAAACCAGGAATTCTAGCGCGGTGCTATTTCAGGTTCGGCAAGAAAATTCCATCGTTTGGACCAAGGCTAGCTGTTGGAAGTGCTATCCTTAATCCGGATTCTCTTCCTGGCTTTTTGGGAGAGAACATATGAATGAATCACCAAATAAAAACTTAGTTGCCACCGAAGGAATTATGAAGGGGCTGCATACCGGGATGGGGATCGCTGCCAAAGCCATGGTCGTCTGCTTTGTGGTATTTACAATTCTCAATGTCGAATTTGCCAACAGCATATATTCGGCAATAAGGGGTTGGATTGAAGCAACCCTAAGTTGGTATTACATCCTTGTAGCTATCGTGATATTTCTGGTCTGCATCTACCTGATGTGTTCCAAATATGGATCAATACGTCTGGGTGACGACAATTCCAAACCTGAATTCAGCAACTTTTCATGGTTCGCCATGCTGTTTTCTGCTGGAGTTGGCATAGGTATCCTGTTTTTTGGAGTAGCAGAACCCGTTTTCTACTTCGATAATTCAGGTGGATTTGGTTATCCGAATAATCCTCATGCTGATGCTGCGGGTGTCACCGAACTGAATCAGCAAAGAGCCGTCTTCGCCATGCGTACCACCTATTTCCACTGGGGTTTCCACGGATGGGCGATTTACGTATTAATCGGGCTTTGTCTGGCTTATTTCGGGTTTAGGAAAAAACTGCCCTTGACACTTCGCTCGGCACTTTATCCAATCATAGGAGACAAGATTTATGGTCCAATAGGTCATGCCGTAGACCTCTTGGCTGTATTCGGAACCGTCTTTGGGGTAGCAACCTCATTGGGACTTGGTGTCAACCAGATGGCAACCGGACTGAATGTTCTATTTGGAGTTGACCCCGGTTTGGGAACACAAATCATACTCATTGTCGTTATTTCAATCGTTGCCACCTTTTCTGCTGTTTCAGGTGTTGGAAACGGAATTCGGATAATTTCGGAATGGAACATCTGGCTTTCAGTTGTGCTGTTGGCCTTCTTCCTGTTCTGGGGTCCGACACAATGGTTGATGGGTTTCTTTGTAACCTCCCTTGGTGATTATCTCTGGAACGTGCTTCCGATGGGTTTCTGGACAGCGGGAACTGAGGAGAACATTGACTGGCAGGGTGGCTGGACCATCTTCTATTGGGGATGGTGGATTTCATGGGCACCGTTTGTGGGTATGTTCATTGCCAGAATCAGCCGTGGTAGAACGATCAGGGAATTCATGGTTGGCGTCTTGTTCGTGCCGACGACAATTGCCTTCTTCTGGCTTTGTATGTTTGGAGGCAATGCCATTTACATGGAATTGTATGCCGAAGGTGGAGTTGGTACCGCCGGTATCATCGATATTGTCATGAGCTGGAATTTGCCGGGAGCGCTTTATGGTGCGATTGGAAATTTGACAACAATCTCTGCCTTGAATTGGGCTATGTCAGCTCTGGCAACCCTTTTGTTGGCAACCTGGTTCATTACTTCATCAGATTCCGGAACACTTGTTATTACCACGATGCTGTCAATGGGAGATGACAATCCGCCTCAAAGGTTCAGGATCGTCTGGGGTCTTGGTGAGGGCTTTGTGGCAGCAGTCCTCTTGATGGCAGGTGGATTGGGTGCGTTACAGACTGCATCCATTGCTGCAGCTTTACCCATTTCGGTAATCATGATCTTCATGGCTTGGGGGCTTGTGAAATCGTTGTCCGAGGATTCAAGTGCCGTCAGCAGCATGCCAATAGCGGAACCTGAAACATCTTAGCAGACACCGGGTTAACAAAAACAAATTGAACCGAAAGGACTGAATAGGTCCTTTCGGTTTGGACTGACAGAAAAACTGTTTTGTTAGGCTGGGAAGTCTATACGCATGTATGTAAAACAGAATTGTTTATTGCAAAGCAATCAACTTTTCCATAATTTTAGGTAGGGAAATCATCCATACATTTTTGCCAATGGGGAATTCACGATCCCCACCATAGACAACAAATTTATGAGTTGCACCCACATCATCACAGGTATTGCTAAAATACTTGCCAAGATTCGGTGCGACACCATGTTTGATTTCCAAAGCCCAGATCTCTGCATTCGGCATTTTGATTACCAGGTCTATCTCAGCTCCTGCAGCTGTACGGTAGAAATAGGTTTCTGCCAAGCGAGGCAAGACGGAGTGGATGTTTTCGACGACGAATCCTTCCCAACTTTTACCCAGTATAGGGTTTGACAACAGCATTCTGTGATCGCCAATACCTAGTAAACGATGTAATATACCACTATCCCGAATATAATAACGCGGTGATTTTACTAATCGTTTTTTTACATTTACATGCCATGGCTCAATGCGCCGAACTAGTAACAATCCAGTAAGTATATCAATATAATGATTAATTTTTGAGCGGCTTACCTCTAGATTTGTGGCTAGCTTGTTAACATTTATTGTTTCACCTTGAAGATGGGCCAACATTGTCCAAAGGCGACGTAAGTTCTGAGCTGGTACATCAAAACCCATCAGTGGAACATCCCGCTCTAAATAGGTACATATCAGATCTTCAACCCATTCCATGGACATCTCATCATCTTTTGCCAAATAGCTTTTGGGAAATCCCCCACGGAGCCAGAGATTCATTATGTTTTGTTTCTCATCTCCCAACTCAAATATGTTTAGGCCAGTCATTTCGATATAACTAATACGACCAGCTAGGCTTTCTGAAGACTGTCGGAGTAGAGCCATTGTCGCTGAACCTAGTAGAAGAAACTGTGCAGCATCTCGACCATTTTGACGATTTTCATCAATCAATCCCCTTAACGTCAAAAACAAGTCAGGCTTACGCTGAATCTCATCAAGTATTACCAACTTATCACTTTGTGATGCCAGAAAAGTCTTGGGGTCTCGTAAAAGTAACAAATCTTCCGTATCTTCTAGATCCAGATAAATTGAATCCATATTTCTTGCTAAATACTTGGAGAGGGTTGTTTTGCCCACTTGACGAGC
>CAZHIL010000052.1:0-5235 GCA_964532985.1 uncultured Albidovulum sp.
CAACCCTTAGCCAACCAGATCAAGCCACTGCTACCCTGCAATCATTGTAATCCCCAACTCATTTGCCTTCGTGGATTTACTTCCACTTCCAGGCCCGGCAATGACCAGATCAATGTTTTTTGAGACAGCACTGTAAACTCGTGCACCCAATGACTCGGCCTTGACTTGAGCTTCCTTTCTGGTCATTTGCTCCAGCTTGCCGGTAAATACCAGTGATTTTCCAGATACTGGAGTGCTTTCTGTTAAATCCGATTGTGGATTGGTAAAGGTCAGTTCAGGAATTAACTTGGCTATCCATTCGTTAAATACTCGATTTTGAAAGGTATCAATTACTGAATTAGCGATGACTTCGCCTAATCCACCAATACTAATCAAGTCCTCTTTTGCTTCCTCATCCTCTTCTGCTGCCTTATCTACAGCTAATTTAAAATTTTCCCAGGTTTGGTAATGATCTGCTACTAGCTGAGAGTTTTTGGAGCCCAGATGTCTTATCCCGATGGCTGTAAGCAATTTGGCCAAACTTACGGTTTTTTTACGTTCAATTTCCGAAAACAGTTCCTGGACTGATCTTTCTCCCCAATTTTCTTCTTCAGCCAGGTTTATGTTCTTGGCCTTGAGGTTTTCTTCCAATAGGAAAATATCTCCTGGACTTTCAATCCACCTTTCTCCGGTATCAGGAAATTTACGGTCGTAGAACTGTTTGATCATTTTGATTCCCAGCCCATCAAAGTTCAAACCATCTATGGAGACAAAATACAGCATCTTCCCAAGCACTTGTGCTTCACATCCGTATTCAGCTGTACAACGGTGAATTGCATCACCTTCCGGCCTGACCACAACATTGCCGCAAACGGGGCAATTTTTCGGGAATACAAAACTTTTACTATCTGCTGGCCTTTTGGTTAAATCCACATCGGAAATACGTGGAATAACATCTCCACTACGATAGACTTCAACAGTATCCCCAATTTTGATTTCCTTACCATCCCTTATGGTCTCACCCCTTGAATCCAAGGCATTTATAAAATCCTCATTATGTAAGGTAACACTTGATACCTTGACCCCGCCAACGGAAACTTCCTTCAATTTCCCGACAGGAGATAGTGCACCTGTTCTTCCAACATGGATTTCGATATCCTCAAGTGTTGTCCAGACCTTTTCCGGGGGAAGTTTGTATGCAATGGCCCACCTTGGTGAAGTTGAACTGCTTCCCAATCTTTCCTGCAAACCGAGGTCATTGACCTTGTACACAACCCCATCAATATCAAAAGGCAAGTCAGCTCGTTTGACTAATACATTGTTATAATAGGAAATAAGATCACTACTTCCATTACATAGCGCACGGTCCTCGATGACAGGCATTCCCATGGATTTCAATTGGTTAATTGCTTCCCATATATTGTTTCCGAGCGGTGCCGAAACTTTACCCCAGCCATGTGCAAGGAATGAAAGGTTTCTGGATCTGGTAATTTCCGGGTCCAATTGTCTAAGCGAACCAGCTGCAGCATTGCGAGGATTGAGATACAATTTCGGGAGATTTTTCTTGCCTTCTTCCTTTGCCTTATCGATAAGAACCTTTTGAGCTTCGTTTAATTGCTCAAAGTCAGCCTTCTCCATAAATACCTCACCCCGAATTTCCATAAACTCTGGACCACTTTCAAGTCGTTTGGGTATGGATCTTATGGTACTTACATTTTCTGTGACATCCTCTCCAATGTCACCACCGCCACGTGTTGCAGCCTGAACCAAAACTCCCTCCATATAGGTTAGTGAAATGGCCAACCCATCAAGTTTGGTTTCAGCAACATAGGTAATTGAATAATCATCATCCAAACCAAGGAAACGCCTTATTCTTTTTTCAAATTCCTCAATATCCTCGTTGTTGAATGCATTATCAAGTGAAAGCATTACCTGAGCATGTTTAACCTTTCTAAACCCCCTTGCTGTATCACTTCCAACTTTTCCTGTAGGACTGTTCTCATGCTTGAATTGTGGATACAAATTTTCAAGCTTGATTAACTCCAACCTCTGCTGGTCAAACTCATAATCTGACATTATTGGTGCATCATCAGTATGATATGCAGAATTGGCCCTTGTTAGCAACAGGGTTAATTCATCAATTCGATGCTTGGGATAGTCTACGGTATTAGTCAATTTCATGCTTTAAATAGTCGAGATCACATTTAACATTCCATATTCAGTACTGAATTGCAGTGCATTGATTCCAGATTGAAAACAGGATTTAAATTCACTTAAGAAATAACCGAAGAAGGGATCAAGTAAAGCATACAAATTAACTGATCGATGGGTCAAATCAAAATAATCGGTTCAATTATCAATTCAGACAACCATTCCACTCGATCCAATAACCCCGTTCAAAAAATGTAATATCGAACTTTTTTTGTCAGTCTTGACCTTCTTTTCGAGACCAGTCGGCAATATTCCACAATTCGGCATCCCACGTATTCATTTTTACACCTTCAAGTGAATTGGAGTGGGCAGAAACCCTTCCCCTGTGGATCAACGGTATGATAATGTATTCTTGAACGATTTTGTCATTCATCGTCTTTGCCAACTCAATTCTTGCAAGACCCTGACCGGTAGTTTGTAATTTAGCTGCAAGCTTATCATAGTCCTGATCACAATAACGAGGAATATTGGTTCCCCGCCAGTTGGATTGAGGTGAAGGTTCATGGCCACAAATCCAAGCTCGGAGAGCACTCTCGGGATCTGTACCTGAAAATCTACTGGTATACATTTGTAAGTCAGCATGAAATTTTGAGAGGGTATCGGGGTTGCCAGGATCACCTCCAAAAAATACCGATCCGTTAATATTCCTGAGTTCTGTTTCAACACCTATTTCTGTCCACCATTGCTTGATCAGGGCCTAGAAATCCTGCCGGACAGAGTTTGTTGAGGTTTGAAAAAGTACTGAAAGCCTTATTCCATTTTTTGACCTGACACCATCCGAACCCAATTTCCAACCCGAATTTTCCAATATCCTGTTTGCTTCGGGAATATTTTGAACAAGGCAGGAATCATTATTTCTCGAAACCTGATGGGATGGTGCAGCAATGACATTGCAGTTCGGTTTCCCGGTAATGCCATAGCCAATTTCATTCAGGATGTTTCGGTCAATGGCTAGGGAAAGGGCTTTTCTGACATTGATGTCGGTCAGGAAGGGATGTGGATGGGCCAAAGTTGATCTTTCTTCCCCCAGTTCCGAAGAAGGATTGGTCAAATTGACGATGATGGATTCAACTGATGTACCAAAGGATGAGATTAATTTTCCCTTGCCATTGGATTCCAATTGGGTCAATATTTCGGGGTTGAGCTGTAAATTCCATGCATAGTCGAACTCACCTGTAACCAAAACTGCTCTACCCGCTCCAATTGCATCACCACCACCTTTGAAGGTTACATTTGCAAATCTCGGTTTATCGGAAAAACGATAATTTTCATTTGCTTCAAGTTTGATAATATCATTTGGTCGAAATTCGGTTACCCTGAATGGACCAGTGCCAATTGGATAAAAATTCTCTTCACTGCACTGAATGGCCTTGCTTCCAATACAATTCTCAAATTGCTTCTTTTGCAAGATAGGTGTCGATGAACCAACAAAGGCTACATAAGGATAGGGTGTTGGATCATTGAACGTAATTTCAATCGTTGCCTTGTCGACTGCCTCGATTGTTTTGACATTGTCAAAATCAGCAATACTTACACACCCGGTTTCAGGGTTGATGCAAAATCTGTATGTAAACAGTATGTCATCGGTTGTAACCGATGTACCATCTGCCCATAGAATGCCTTCAGCGAGTGTCCATTTAATTGACATCAAGTCAGGGGGGATACCCCCATTTTCAAGTGTTGGGATTTCTTTGGCTAGCCAGGGGGTTAGCATCCCATCCTGATCATAGCGTGCCAAGGGTTCAAGAACCATCGAGGATGCCTCGGTTTCCTTGATGCCACCGGAAAAATATGGATTCATGGTCGAAGGTGCTTGCCAAAACAATATTTTGACTGTGCCAGAATCCCCTCTTTCAGCATGGGCTAAACCAGTCATCGTGAACCATAATACAACCATCGAATTCAAAAGAACCTTTTTAGCTTTTTCCATTTTGTAATCCTGCTGCTTGATTTTTTCCTGAGATTGAAGGAAGGGCTATAACATATTGGAATTGAATTGTTAATGGATTGACAGGCATAAGAATCCCCAATGAATTGACTAGTTTCATGGTTTAGAGCGATGCTCATTGTTAAAGAATTCAAAAGATACCCTATATTATTCAGCATCTGTCAATTACTTGGATTCCAATACAATTTGGTTTGATGTTTGCCCGAATTACTGGCAAGAATTCATTTGTATTGATATCAAAGGGAACCTAGTACCTCGTTAGTGAAAATGCCTACTTCATTTAGAAACAGTTTGGGGTTTACAAAAAAACCGAAAAATACCCGGGTGGTGGTTGCCATGTCCGGTGGTGTTGACAGTTCTGTCGTTGCGGCCAAGCTACATGAAGAAAACTATGAGGTGATCGGCATTACGATGCAGCTGTATGATCATGGCTCCATGATTGCCAAGAAAGGTGCCTGCTGTGCCGGAAGAGATATTCATGATGCCCGTAGAATAGCTGACGAAATCGGATTTCCCCACTATATTCTGGATTATGAAAGCTATTTCAAACAACAGGTCATACAGGAATTTGTTGAGAGTTATACCAACGGATATACACCCATACCTTGTATTCGATGCAATGAAAGAGTCAAGTTCCGGGAACTTCTTGACATGGCCAAAAGTCTGGATGCTGACTGTCTGGCAACGGGTCATTATATTCATCGGGTTGTAGGTAAAAACGGGGTCGAACTTCATAGGGCCAAGGATTTGACCAAGGATCAATCCTATTTTCTCTTTACAACCACAAGGGAACAGCTAAATTTCCTGCGGTTTCCACTGGGAGAAATGAATTCAAAAAGCGAAACCAGAGACCTAGCTAGAAAATATGGCTTGGCAGTCGCTCAAAAACCCGACAGCCAAGATATTTGTTTTGTACCAGATGGGGATTACGCAAGACTGGTAAAACGTATTAAACCCGAGGCTCTTAAACCGGGTAATATTGTTGATTTAGAAGGTAATGTGCTGGGTACACATGAAGGAATATCTCACTTTACCATCGGCCAGAGGAGAGGTTTGGGTATCAGCGGTTTTTCGGAACCCCAATATGTTGTCAGAAT